>CAZQBV010000004.1:0-59263 GCA_964592125.1 uncultured Christensenella sp. | reverse complement strand
CATGATGTGTGGCACTTTTTTTTGCTCTCAAATTTTTTTATGCAGTGATAGAAAATCTAGTTTACAGGCTTTTCAATCTTATCTTGAATCAGTTATAAATAGAAACCGCACCATTCAGCAACCACTTCACATCAAGCCAAATACCAATTCTGAATAAGCCGATAAATCTGCAATTGGCAAGCCCGCCATCAGTTCTGCCTGATGATACAAAATTTTTATATATTTTTCCGCTTTGTCCTTGTCTGTTTCTTGCAGCTCTTTCAATCTTAAAAAAACAGGGTGTTCTGCATTCAGTTCCAGCACACGCTCGGCACGCGCCGGGTTCTCTGGCTGCACCTGATTCAAATATTTCTCCATTTCAAAGGAAAGTGGCCCATCCGCAGTGAGGCAAACGGGCTGGCTGCGCAATTTCCCCGAAATTTTTGCTTCTTTGATGTCATCATTCAATACATCCTTAACATAGGCCAGCAAATCCTTGTTCTCTTCCCCTTGCTTCTCTATCTCTTTTTTTTCATCCTCAGTTTTCAGGTCGGGGTCGTCACTGTTCACAGATTTGATGGGCTTGCTATTATATTGCATTAACGTTTGCGCCATAAACTCATCCACTTCATCAGTGAAATAGAGAATCTCGTATCCCTTCTCTTTTATATGCTCTGTTTGGGGCAAACAAGCAATATGCTGTATATTTTCACCAGTCGCATAGTAAATAGACTTTTGATCCTCCTTCATTCGCTCTACATACTCAGCCAAGGAAGTCAGTTTTTCTCCGGCAGAGGAACGGAACAACAACAAGTCTTGCAGTTTATCTTTATTTGTGCCGTATTCTGCCATCACGCCATATTTTAGCTGAAGACCAAATGCCTGCCAGAATGTTTCATAGGTCTCACGGTCGTTCTTTATCATCTTTTCCAGCTCATTGCATATCTTCTTTTCAATGTTGGATGCAATTGTTTTTAGCTGCCGCGTTTGCTGCAGCATTTCACGAGAAATATTCAGCGAAATATCTGGCGAATCCACCACACCACGCACAAAGCGGAAATACTCGGGAATCAGTTCCTCACAACGATCCATAATCAGCACACCACTGGAATACAGCTGCAACCCCTTCTTGTATTCTTTTGTATAATAATCATAGCTTGCTTTTGCGGGAACAAAAAGCAACGCCTTATAGCTAATCGTCCCTTCTGCATCTACACGAATGGTTTTTAGGGGATCTTCAAAATCAAAAAACTTTTCTTTGTAAAACTGATTCAGCTCCTCCTGCGTCACTTCGCTTTTATTGCGCTGCCAAATAGGCACCATGCTGTTAAGTGTTTCCACCTCTCTGTATGTTTCCCATTCTGGTTCTTTCCCCTCTTGTCCCTCATTCTTATTGCGATGCTTCTCCATTTCCATATGTACAGGGTAACGAATGTAATCCGAATATTTTTTCACCAGTGAAGCAAGGCTGTTCTCGTTTAGAAAGCGACTATAGTCCTCCCCATCCTCATCTTGCTTAATCTCCATGGTAATTTCCGTACCTTGCAGCTCTTTTTCACATGGGGTAACTGTATAGCCATCCGCACCAGTCGACTCCCATTTCCATGCCTCTTCTTCTCCATATCTTTTGCTGACTACTGTAATTTTATCGCTAACCATAAATGCAGAATAAAACCCCACACCAAACTGACCAATGATATCAATTTCTTCATTTTCGGGCATTTCCTTCATGTCATTTTTGAATTGCAGCGAGCCACTCCGAGCTATAATTCCAAGGTTGGATTCCAAGTCTTCTCTGCTCATGCCAATCCCATTATCACTTACTTTCAACAACCGTTTTTCTTTATCCGCCTCTATGCGAATAAAAAAGTCACTGCGATTCAAGCCTGTGTTCCCATCTGCTAGAGAACGATAGCATAGCTTATCAATCGCATCGCTTGCATTGGAAATTAGCTCTCGTAAAAAAATCTCCTTGTGTGTGTAGATAGAATGGATCATCAAATCCAGCAAACGTTTGGATTCTGCTTTAAACTGTTTTTTTGCCATATTACTAGTTCCTCTCCCGTATCTCTATAAATATTAATGATATAAATTATACCTTTTTTTCAGGATAATTCAATCAATAGTATAACAAT
Organism: uncultured Christensenella sp.; assembly: GCA_964592125.1. Classification (GTDB taxonomy): domain Bacteria; phylum Bacillota; class Clostridia; order Christensenellales; family Christensenellaceae; genus UBA5399. The sequence goes on along the minus strand of CAZQBV010000004.1, from coordinate 57,149 downwards.
AGCCGCACAAAAAGTGCGGCTATTGTTGGTTTGCATACTAGCTATCCAATGGCTTAAAACCCAAGTTCGTAAATTTTTCCAACCGGATTGCACAACAGGTCAATTCCCTCTTTTGTGATGGCTGCACCCACTTCCCACCGTGCGCCAAATCCTGGTGCCGTAATAAAGGTGTCAATCTGGAATGTCATATTTTTTTGCAGTGTATATTCCGATGTTGTTTCCATCCACGGCGGTTCTACCTCTATCATCCCCGTACCATGGCAAGGGCCATACACATAGTTGTCTTTGTGTCCTGTTTCTACATATTTCTTGTAAAATCCCTGTGCCACATCCGCTGCGCGAACGCCTTCTTTCAGTTGTTCTATTGTCCAGTTATGCATTTCCAAGCAAAACTCAATATACGCCCTGCGCTCGTCGCTCAATTTACCCATGCAAATGGGCATTCCCATGCTGGGAGAATAGCCATCCACCTTCGCTGAAAGGTTTAGCTGCACAATATCATTCTGTCCAATCTTCCTATCCGGACGCGAACGTGAAATTGCGTGGCTGGTAGATTTTTCGCTGAATATATACATGGGCAACCCTTCATATTCCGCACCTTTTTCATAGATTGCACGCTGTGCCACTCCCACCATCTGGCTTTCCGTCACTCCCGGTTTAAGGGCCTTCAGTACTTCCTGCGTAGCGTATTCCACCATCGTAAACCCGTGCTTCATGCAGGCGATCTCGTTATCGGATTTTATGCTTCTCACCTGCACCATAATCTTATCCGCACGCACAATCTCTGCATTGGGATAAGATTCTTTCAATCCATCCATCATCACCATTGTGGTATTCAGCCAGCTTGCCACGCCAATTCTAATGTTGTCTCCATTTACGCCAATGCCTTTTAATACATCGCGATAGGTGTTGGTCTTCATCTCGGGTGCGCTGGGGTCTGCAGATTCCCTGTACTCCATCAACACATAAATATCATCAATCTTGCCAAAATCTGCAGCAAATATCTTGCTCTCTATCCCTACCATCAATGCTGCTTCGCCTTTTGCCGAAACTGCTACACCTGCCCGCTCAAACACAGGCCAAAATCCACTTAAATATCTTACATCCGCATAATCCGACTCTGTTGAATTTACAACAATTGCATCCAGCCCCATCTCGCCAGCCAGCTTTGCAACCTTCGCAATTCTCTCTTTGTACTCATAATCCGGGATTCTTACAATTTCCATCATCCTTCTCCTTTGATTTATATTAATAGTGATACCGGCGTGTTCATTGCAGCCATACTTACCATGCTGCAAAGGCCGATATAGTTATGCATATTTGTTCTTTTCATCAGTCTTTCTTGGCATTAGAATCTATCAGCACCACAGATACAAGAATGATGCCCTTCACAATCCACTGCCAATAAGTATTGATGCCCACCAGCACCATTGCGTTGCTAATCACGCCCATAAACAGTGCAGCCAAAACCACACCAACCACTTTTCCTCGTCCACCTGTCAGTGCTGTTCCGCCCAGCACCACCACCGTCATCACATCAAACAGCATGTTGTCGCCAATGGTTGCAGAGCCAGACATTGTCTTTGATGTCAGCCCAATGGCACCCACTGCACAGCAAACAGCACACAGTATAAACGCAACCACTCCAATCAACCTAATATTGATACCCGAAAGCTTGCTTGCCTCTTTGTTGCCACCCACCGCAAAGAAGCTCCTGCCTGCGGGTGTGTGCATTGTAAAAATATAAAGTATAATAGCTGTTATTATCATCAGTATTACGGGTACTGGCACCATTCCAATGTAACCCATCCCAAGGAAGTTGAACTCTTTGGGCAAACCAGAGATTGGTATACCATCCGAATAAATATAGTTGATACCTTTTATGATGTTCATCGTTACCAACGTTGCGATAAAGGAAGGCATTTTGCCGTGTACGGTAAGCAGGCCGTTCAACACGCCAAAAGCAATTGCCATACCAAACACAAGGAAGATTGCCAAGCCAATAGACATGCCCATGTTCACAACAAACCCTGCTAAAAACACCGAGACCAGCCCAATGATAGAGCCAATTGACATATCCATATTTCCCGTGAGTATCACAAAGAACTGCCCCAAAGAAACGATAGCCAAAAACGAAATTTGGCGCAGAATGTTCATCAAATTATCTGTGGTGAAGAATTTATCCACAAAAACAGAACAGATGATAAACATGATGATAAACAAAAACAATATCATCCATTCCTTCATAATAGCTCTAAAGCCACCGCCATAACGGCGTGATTTTAATTCAAATGTATTTTGTTCCATATTAACTAACCCCCAACAAACTGTTTATAATCACCGATTGTGTCTTTCGTTCGCCTTCCACCACGTCTTTGATTTTTCCCTCAAACATGATGTAAATTTTGTTGCTTAGCCCAATCAGCTCTTCCAGCTCTGGCGATACGATAATTACGCCTTTGCCTTGCTTTGTCAACTCTTCTATCAGTTTATAAATCTCTACCTTTGCACCAATATCTATGCCGCGGGTGGGCTCGTCCAGCAGAAAGATATCCGAATCTGCCAGCATCCACTTTGCAATTACAATCTTTTGCTGGTTGCCACCCGAAAGCTTCGTCACATTCTGCCATAGCGAAGTATAGTTAAGCTGTAATTTTTCCACATATGCAAACGCAGCACGCATCTCCGCCTTATGATCCGAGAAAATTCCCATCTTCATCATCTTTTTCCACGAGGGCAACGTGGTATTGTCTTTCACGTCATACAGCATGTTCAGCCCCAGTTGCTTTCGCTCGTCTGGCACCAGTCCAATTTTGTATTTAATAGCGTCCCTTGGTTTTTTTATGGATACTTTTTCTCCCTTGATAAAAATATCCCCATTTTCCACCTTGTGGTTTCCAAAAATTGCGTTCACAAGCTCTGTTTTACCCGCGCCTACAAGCCCTGCAATACCCACCACCTCGCCTTTGTGCAGCTGCAGGTTTATGGCTTCAAAAGCAGATGGCGCTGTCAGGTTTTTTAGCTCCAGCAAAATATCTTTGGCATCACTCTCAATCTTTGGGTACACCTGCGTCAGCTCTCGCCCAATAATCATTTCTACCAGCTTGTCTTTATTTACATCTGCAACTTTTCCGCTGTTTACATATTTCCCATCGCATAGCACCGTATAACTGTCACACACTTCAAACACTTCATCCAGTCTGTGCGAAATATAGATGATTCCAATGCCTTTTTCTTTTAAAATCCGAATGATGCGGAATATATTTTCTATTTCTTTTTCTTGCAACACCGCTGTCAGTTCATCCAGTATCACCACTTTAGAATCAAATGCCAATGCCCTTGCCAGTTGGATAATTTGCTTTTCTGCCGTACGCAGATATTTTACAGGTATGCCAAGGTTTATCTCTATCTGTAAAAAATCCATCAGATCCTTAGCGCATTTTTTCTGCTTTTTCCAATCAATCAATATCCCCCTCTTGCTGTAATGCCCCAAAAAAATATTCTCTATCCCTGTCATATCATCCATCAGCTGAAATTCCTGATATACCACTGCAATTCCCTTTTGCTGCGATGTTTTCACATGATAGGAGGGGATATGTATCTTTTCCCCACAAATATAAAGCTCTCCCCCACTCATGTGGTTTTCGCCTATGATGCACTTGGAAAGTGTGGATTTACCCGCACCGTTTTCGCCCACCAGCGCATGGCATTCCCCGGGCAGCAGCTCAAAGTTCACGCCGTCCAGTGCACGCACTCCGGGAAATTCCATCACGCAGTTTTTTACTTCTACCAAAGGCGTATTCTGCTTTTCTCCCATTCCGGTTCTCCTCTCTTTGTCATTGCCCTATGATTAACCTTCTTTGTCCCATCCCATTGCCAATCGGTCACACCGTTCAAATTTAGCACCCATTGCTTTTAAAAGATCAATCAACTTTGCAAACTCTGCACACGCAACTTCTCCGCAATTTTGCGTAATAAACGGATCGGGTGTCACTGTTGCTTCGCCAAAATGAAAGCTCTTTGGTTGCTCTATAAATTCCCATGGATGAATATACAAACACAATACCGCTCTTAGCCCCTTTTTTTGCACAAACTCCGCATATTGCTCGCATTTTTTATAAAAGCAATCCGCACCTTCCATACGGAACAATGGCCATTGATCTCTATCGCGCTCCAGTGGCGAATCCTGCGAGTTCATTACCATATCCGCAAAATTAGGAATTTCCAGTATGTTCATGTCCCCTTTGCTTGTCCAGTCTTTTTCGGAAGGATGGTATGGCTCAAACTGCTTCCTATAGAAATACAATGGGTAGGTGGCATCGCATAGATATCCCAAATCTTCCAGTACCTTCACCACCTCTGTAGAACCCCAAAGCCTTGGGCATCTCCACGATCTAGGCCGCTCGCCCAATTCCTGCGCCACCCAATCCGTCGCCATTTCCACCCTTTTTCGAACCTCGTGTTTTAGTATGGGTTTTACGCCGGGCAGCGGGAACAGCTCGTCTCCCACAGTTTCGTGGTATAGCGAATGGCAACCCACCTCGTGCCCTTCTCTATTCACCAGCCGCACCATCTCCGCGTTTTGCGCTGCAGCTTCTCCAGTAAAGAAAAAGGTAGAGGTTACGTCTTTTTTCTCCATTATGGAAAGCAGCTTGGGCACCCCCTTCTTTACGCCTTCATAGAATGGCGTAAAACTTCCCACGTCTGTCTCTGTATCAATGCCTATGATTACGCTAATTTCGTCCATTGTGTCGTCCCTTTCTCTTACTTTGTTGCATTTCTAGCATCACAGCCACAGCCACCCAAGCGCCTCTATTCCCGAACAAATCACAGAATTATCCTGCATGTCGGGATGGCGTAGGTTGTGGATGATCCGCTTAATCTCATGATAAGGATACATACAGCTTTTTACGCCTGTTTCCTCCACAGGATTGATGTCAAAAAACATATCTTTTACCAAATCAAAATCTTTTTCGTTGTAGTATAAAATCTCATCCAAGTACTTTTCCTTTTCCTCTGGCGTTTCGGCATTCTCATAACCCAGTGCTGCCGCCATCATGTCATAAATAATAAAATTACGCCGTTCCGCATTTTCTATTTTTGCAAAATGAGTTTTATACACTTTCAAATCCGGATTGTGTTCCACTTCGTGCTGAATGCTGTGGATTAGCTCCAGCAAGCCAGGGTGCCGCACCTTCGCTTTCATAATCTCTGGCAGGTCTTCCACGGTCACTTTATTCTTTTGAAAGGGGAAAGGCGTTGTATAAAGCGGCATCTGACTCTCGTGTATTGTCAAAATGCTTTGCAACACAAACAATACCTTCTTGCCCAGTTCCGTGCCAAAAGCAATCTCACACGCAAGAGAATAAAATCTTTCTCTCTCCATTTTCGAACCCCATGCATAGTTGCCATGCGCCCACAAATGCATAAAGTATCCATACCATTCAAACATAAAACCGTTGATGCCGCGCACACCTTTTTCTGCGCTAGTGATGTGCATTTCTATATCTCGCTCTATCACTTGAACATTGCTTTCATCGCTGTACCGCAGTACGTTAGATTCAAAAATCCGATATAGCCGCCCCATAGTAGAGGTAATAGAGTTGGATTCTGTATCTCTCCCCCAAATACGCTCTTTTCCAAATGCAGCAACCCATTTGGGGAATTCCGTTTCTGGCACATACAATCCCGGCGCCCAAAACAGCACCACATCATCCGGCATCCCCTGCACACACGCACGCAAAAATTCGGGGTCCTTTTCCAGCGGGGGCTGACGAAACGCACGAATGCCAATCACACAATTAGGGTTTACACCGCTCACCACATCATAAATCTCACGAAGAAGCCACATATTTGCCCTATGCTTTGCCTCCCCTGCCGATTCCGAAATTGCATGCCAACGTTGTTTACACTTCTTACACTCGCAAAACCAAAATCCTTCTTCACTTTCTTCCAATGTAAATCCATCAAACCCCAGCTGGGCAATCTTCTTCATGCTGGCTTTGATGTATGCAATATTTTCTTCATCGCTAAGACAAAGCGAATCGAAATCATTCATGAATCCACCATCTTTTGGCGCAACCATTCGCTTGTCTGGATGTTTGATGCTATACGCTCCGTTATAGGAATTCAGCCCCACATACGCAAAAATCTTTACTTCCAGTTTGTGTGCCAGTTCTATCAACCGCTGCAAAAAATGTTCTTCTATATTGGGATGGCTGTAGTGTATCTTCAGCCACCTGCTACTTTCTTTGTTCCAAATATCCACCTTGATATCTTGAAAAACAGTCTCGGGATACTCTTCAAACTCAAACGGCCAATAGCCGTACATTACCATATTCATTTGGTTGATTTTCTGATCCACACACATATTCAAAAATTCAACCCATTGATCGTACCCAAACAACTGCAAATCAAAACCAAGACGCCCATACCCCGCATACCACGAAAACGTGGGCGCAACCGCCCGCCTTTCAATTTCTGGCCAGTCCACAATTTTGCATTGCGGCAAGACAAAGTATTCCCCCCGCTTACCTATCAGCTGCTTTAAGCTAGTCAATGCATTTATCAAACCTGCCTTTTCACCGTATCGAATGATTGCCTCTTCTCCAATTTCCAGCACATACCCTTGCTTGAAAAACAGCTCCGTATCTGGACAATCCATTTGATCAAAAGAAGAAACAACGCGTACCAAAAAAGCACCTTCCAAATCTTTTTGTGTATGAATTTCCAGCTCACTACGGTTCCAGAAACGCAGCTGGGCAAGTTCCAATACATGTGCTTCTGTCATAACATTCGACTGTTCACAACAAAGTGCAATGCTTTTAAAGCCATTCGTGTTTTTATTTTGATTCATTGCCTGTTTTGGCTCAGGTAATAATTTCAACGTCTCGTTTCCTCCTTTTGTGCCATTCCATTTATTCCAGCGCACTTGCGCCAGTCTCAGCTATATTTTATTGTGAAACAAACTGTATTTTGCGGATCTGTGCAGACATTTGCCCACACAGATCCACATCTTTTATTTCATATTTGCTCAACCAAGCCATGCCCAGTTCTGCCAGTCATACTCGTTGATATTGGCAGGCGTTATGCCCACTGGTTTAGGAAGATCATATTTCTCAGGCAATTCTTTGCCTTCGCTCATTGCCTGCCACAGCGCATCCATTGCCGTATAGCCCAGCACCACAGGGTCTTGCAGCACTTCGCCAATCCAAGATTCATTTCCCTCTTGAATGAATGTCAGCACTTCTTTATCACCTGCAATGCCGATGAATCTCATATCCTTATCACGTCCTGCACCAACCGCAGCATTGTATGCGCCCAGCACCTCGGCATCATTATGTCCGGAAACAACATCAATTACGTCTTCTCTCTGTAAAATATTTTCCATCAAAGTCTGTGAAGAGTTTTTGTCTCCGCCGCCTGTATCACCTTCTTCAATAATAGTTGCTTTGGGAAATGCTGATTTTACAACATCTGTAAAGCCTTGCAGCCTTTGTTTTGTCACTTCTCCAGATGTAGGCGTGGTGATAAACAGCAGCGTAGGATCTTCTTTATTCAATGTCTTCAAGTAATCCACCGCAATCGTTCCTGCCGTTTCGCCCAGCGCCACCATATCATGTCCTACAAATGTTTCCCATACAGCATCTTCCGGGCTGTCTGGTTGCTGTGGATAGTCGCCCACTACAAAATAAGTACCTTTGTTGTTGTGTAAATCCACCATTGTTGGAATAATCGCTTTAGAGTCTACTGGGAAAATAACAATACCCTTACACCCTGCCGCAACCATGTTTTCAAGGTTTGTGATATTTGTCTGAATATCCTGTTTAGAATCCTCAAACTGAAATTTCACATTGGCTTCCGGATGGTCTTTTCCCCAATTCTCAATTCCTTCCTCTGCGCCCAAAAACCATGGGTATTGCAGCGTGAAAATACTTCCGCCAATCAATATCGGCTCCCCTTGCGCTGTTGCAGGTTCATCGTCCGCTTCTTCTGCAGGCACTGCCTCCTGTGTCGCAGCTTCTGCTGCCTGGGTCGCTTCTTCTGTTGCTGCTTCTGTTGCCTCGGGCGCTGCAGATGCCTCTGCATTCGGTGCATTCATTGTGCACCCAGACAATACAAGTGACACAGCAAGCAATACCGCAATAACCAAAACCATTACTTTTTTCATTTTCTTCCTCCTAGTTTTATTTATATTTTCTTTCGTTAAAAGAAAGTTGAATTTCTTTTGTTTGATTTCTGTGACCTTAAAATCACTTGTGATTCTACACAAACCAACATAAAAAGTATTTAGTTTTCTCTTAATGGATCGTGTTTAAGATTCAAAATAGCCAGTATTGATATAAAACGCCATGGGCTGATCCCGCGTATCCAGCCGACCATACTGGATCACAACGGGCGTATCACTCTCAAATTTCATCGAATATTGTACTTCTCGTGGCAGCTCAAATCCACTTAAATCCTCTTTGTTATCCATGCGAATGCAGCGCACCCTTTCCGGCTCCACAACAATAGAGATGTGCTCCACAGGGTTTTTGTCTGCAAAATAGATGGTAAGTTTAAGAGTCGCTTTTTTCTGCGTGGTGTTTAAGATAATAATGGATTCATGCCCCTTTAGGTCAAAATCCCCTGCGGGAGGAAGCTCCCCGTCCGGAAAAATCCAGACTTTTTTTCCATAGTCAATTGACATTTTACATTCTCCTCTTTTACATCATGAAATAGATTATATTTTTGAGTGTTATTCCAAATAATGAAAATTTGCAATAGAAAGATAATAGAAATCGCGTTTCAATGCTGCACTTCATGCGGCAATCGATCAATGATTTTTATGCTTCTCTATTTGTGTTTTATGAATGCTGTCGTCCCAATACTTTGGCAAAAATCATACGCTGCGAAAACTTCTGTGCAGCAGCACTTTTTTTGTGGCCACTTTTGCAACGTTTTGTTCATTTGCAATAATATTTTCTCTCATAGATCAGACTTCATGCTTTTTTGAGTTCACGATTGTTTTGTGTAAATTTATGTAATTCGACATGGCTTATTCTATGTTTTAAGTTTATTTCTATTTTGTCTGCCTGTCTTGTTTCTTATTCTAAATTCAATTCTAATAAAATGCAATAGGTTTATGGTAAAATTATTTAATAATAATTGAAACGTTTTACTTTACATGCGTTTTTTTGATGTTATAATAATATTATCCAATAGAAAGGGTGTTACCGTTCTCAGAAATTGTATGATTCGAGGTGACTGCATTGAGTACAATCAAAGACGTGGCTGCATGTGCAGGCGTTTCTATCGCTACAGTATCCAACTACATCAACAACACAAAACCAGTCAGCCCAAAATGCCAGGAAAAAATAAGCAAGGCAATTGTAAAGCTGAACTATACACCCAATTTTTCAGCCAAAAGCCTGCGCTCCAATCAATACAACGATATTGGGGTGATCCTTCCCAACTTAAGTGATTCATATTATGTGCAGATTTTTCAGGGAATAGAGATGGCATTCCAAAACAGCAATCATTTTTTAAATCTTGCTTTCTCCTATGATATACCAGATGTCGAGCGCAACATTGTCCACAACTTCCTGAAAAAGCAAATCTGTGGGCTTGTACTTGTCACTTGTATGCCAGATGACTGGAGGTTCTATTATGACCACTTTACCTCTCAAGACAAGCCTCTTGTTTTAATTGATAGGCTTATTCACAATCTTGATACCTCATTTATCTCTTTTGATAGCAGAACAGCTGTTCACCGGATCACCTCGTCTTTTTTAAACGAGGATAAAAAGAATATTTATTTGTTTTCCGGTTCAGATTCTTTTTATTGTGAGAACCAGTGCATCAAGGGCTTTCGGCAGGCATTCATTGAAAATAAGTTAGAGTTTGATCATTCCAAAGTAATCAAAACCATACTGAACAAAGAAGAGGCGTTCCGCCAAACCATCAAATTGCTAAAAACAGATACTCCGGATGTTATTTTAACCACATCCGAACTCAGCGCAATTGGTAGTATAGAAGCGCTTACGCTGCTTGGTTTCAATACCCCAGAGGATCTGATTGTCACAACGCTGGGCGAAGAACACTGGAATAAATTCACCCATTCGTTTGCCTCAATTTCCACCGTACGCCCCGCCATACAAACAGGCGAAAAAGCCGCAAGGTTATTGCTGGATCAAATCAAATCACCCAAAACATTTGAAAAACAGCATATATTACTCAAAGACAAAAGCGCGACATCCCCCGATATCAACACAAAACGCGTTCATTCGCTGGAAAAACCGAAGCAGAAGAGCGAGATCAATATTTTGATGCTGGAAACGCCGCAGGTAAACGCCATTCAAGGTCTGCTGCCGCATTTCGAAAACACAACGGGGATTCGTGCCAATGTAGAAATTCTGCCGCATAGGTATTTGTTTGACCGAATTATAAGCGAATTTGAGCATCCGGATACTTCCAAGCAATCAGATGTGTATATGTTTGATATTCCATGGCTGTATTATCTCGCTTCCTCGGGCATTCTGGCCGATATCACCGAATACATCAACGACACTTCTTTTGACACCGGGGTCTACCTTCCCAATTGTCTGAAATATTTCAGCGAGTTTGAGCATAAATATTATGGGCTCCCATTTATGTACGCTCCTCAGATTTTTTATTATCGAAAAGATTTATTTGAGAATCAATTACTCGCAAAAGAATACCAAAAAACGTACAACTCGAAGCTGCGTCCGCCCATCACGTGGACAGAATTCAATGCCATTGCCGAATTTTTTACCAATTGTACATCCAAATCCAACTTAGTAAAATACGGCACATCCATTCCCACAGCCTATAAAGAGTGTATGGTTCCTGAATTGTATATGCGAATTTGGGCATATGGTGGCAATATCTTCGACCGTAGGCACAACGTCACTTTTGATACACCACAAGTGCTTAAGGCCTATGTCAACTATAAATCATCCTTCAAATACGCCAAACCAGATTATAAAACCGCAACCGACATCAGCGTACTTTCTGATTTTATCAACAGCGATACCGCAATGCTAATAACCTATCCCTCTTTCCTAAGCGATATTATGGATGTACGGAGCAGCAGTTTGGTTGGCAGTCTTGGCTATAATCATATTCCGGGGCGTTCTCCCATCCTTGGAGGTTGGAGCTTTGGTATCAATGCCAACTCCACAAAAAAAGACAATGCTTTTCAATTTTTGAATTGGACTGCAACCGAAAAAAATGCCAATTATTTTACTTTGCTTGGCTGCCAGCCTGCCATCAGCAGTATTTTCACCAACGACGAACTCATCAATCTATATCCTTGGCTGCCTCTATATCATTCTGCTTATCAATATGCAGAACCCATTCTTCCACCGTATAAAAAAGGGAATTTTATCATCTCGCAAAACAAAATTGATTCCATTGTCTTTAAATGGGCAACCGAACTGATTGATGACAATTTGGATGTAGCAGAAACCATCCAGCACACGCAGGAAGATTTGGCGCAATTATTTAAAGAACACGGATATTAATACCAATTCAGATTTAAACTCTCTGCTTCATCGCCCTAAAAAACAAATGGCAGTGATAGAAAATTTGCTTTTGCGGTATTTCTATCTGGAATCAGTATAATACTGATTGGGATGAAAGTGTTGTTTTAGCAAAAATCCCTTGCAACCAAATGGTTACAAAGGATTTTTTTGGTGCCGCTGATCGGACTCGAACCGATACGGTATTTCCTACCGAGGGATTTTAAGTCCCTTGTGTCTGCCAATTCCACCACAGCGGCTTGTTGCCAGTATTTTTATTTAGAAGCAATATTACCTTGTATATCTTACCATAACAGCAAAACCCCTGCAAGAAAAAAAGCCAGAAAAACAAAAAAACCGATGCTATACACGTACAACATCGGTTCGTTTTTATGTTTTTTTAGTGCTGTCTTTCCTTAATTTTTGCAGCTTTACCCACCCTATCACGCAAGTAATAAAGTTTTGCTCTGCGCACTTGACCATGGCGAACCACTTCTATAGAATCCACACGGGGTGAATGTATAGGGAACGTTCTTTCTACGCCAATGCCATAGGACAAACGCCTTACAGTAATTGTTTCCGAAATACCGCCGCCCTTCTGGGCAATCAAATATCCTTCAAACACCTGAATTCTCTCCCTAGCACCCTCTACAACTTTCACGTTTACGCGTACTGTATCACCTATCGTCAGTTTGGGGAGATTCGTCTTTAACTGCTGCGCTTCTATTGATCTTATAATATCATTCATTATGAAGCCTCCTTCCCTCTCAGATGTTCTTACCTTCTATATCAAGGCAGCGGACCACCCTATTCATAACATAACAGAACTGATTTTACCACAGATAAATGGCATTATCAAGCTTGTTCTTCAATTTTTTCTACCAAATCCGCTTCGGCTTTGGTCAGCACAATTTCTTGCAATAAATCTGGCCTATATTTTGCAGTTTTTATTAGCGATTGTTCACGCTGCCACTGCTCTATATTTTTGTGATGCCCCGACAGCAATACCTCTGGCACCGTCATACCCCGAAAGTCCTGTGGGCGCGTATACTGCGGATATTCCAGCAATCCAGTGTGGAAACTTTCCGAGGCTACAGAATCCTCATTGGAAAGAAACTCCGGCACATAGCGCATCACACAGTCCATCAGCACCATGGCAGGCAGTTCCCCGCCAGTCAGCACATAATCTCCAATGGAAATTTCTTCATCAATCAAATTATCTAGTACACGCTGGTCTACACCTTCATAATGCCCACACAGCAAGTTCAATACATCGTAGTCCCCGCGCAATCTTTGTGCTGTCTGCTGCGTCAGCAAGCTTCCTGCAGGGCTTAGATAAATATTTCGTTGACGCTTGCCTGCATACTGTTGCCGCACTGCCTCAAAGCAGCTAAACAGCGGCTGTGGCGTAAGCAACATGCCCGCGCCGCCGCCAAAGGGATAATCATCCACCCGGCGGTGCTTGTCCTCCGTATAATCTCGGAAATTTACCATATTTACAGCAATCACGTTCTTTTCTATTGCCTTTGCCAAAAGACTGGTTTGAGTGAAACTGGAAAACATCTCTGGAAAAATAGTCAAACAGTTAAATATCATACACTGCAACCTCTTCTAGCCTTGCCCCATCCACTGTCATTTCGCCTTTTTCAATATCACGGCTCAATATCACACCCTCCACAGAGGGAAACATCAAGCTGCCGCCGGCATCCAGCTTTACAACATACACATCCTTACTGCCCGTTTGCAAAATATTTTCCAATACACCTATTTTTCCACTGTCGGTTTTTATTACAGACATGCCAATTAAGTCACAAATATAATAGTGCCCGGGTGGCAGCTTCGCTGCATTGGCACGGTCTACATAAATAGACTGCCCACGCATACTTTCCGCCATATCACGGTCACCAATACCCGCCAGTTTAATATATGCGTATTTTGCATCCGTACGAGCCTGCACAATTTCTGCACGCTCGTATTTTGCCCCGCGCTTGAAGTAGATGAATTCCAAATACTCAAAGCGTTCCAAGCTATCTGTAAAGGCCGCAACTTTCAGCTCTCCTTTTATGCCCTGAGGCTTCAAGATGCGACCCAGTTCAAAGTATTCTGTCATACAATCTCAACAATATATTTCTTAGAAGATTTCACAGAAGCCGCCTTCACCACTGTACGGATTGCCTTGGCTATCCGGCCCTGCTTGCCAATCACTTTTCCCATATCGTCTGGCGCTACGGTAATCTCAATGATATAGGCATTGGCATCCTCGCGTTCGGTCACTTTTACCTGGTCCGGTTGATCTACAAGACTTTTTGCAATGTATTCCACAAGCTCTCGCATGCCATTACTCCTATTCTATGGATTTCCAATTATTCCGCAACTGCAGTTTCTTCTGCTACTTTTGCTACAGGTGCTGCTGTTTTCTTTGCTGGTGCACCCGCTTCTATTGCGCCACTCTTTTTCAGCAACGCACGTACTGTATCCGAAGGCTGCGCGCCATGTCCCAACCATTTTTGTGCTTTTTCATTGTCCACATTCAATTCTTTGGTAAGTGGGTTGTAAAAGCCCAGTTGCTCTATGTATCTGCCATCCCTTGGCGCACGCTCGTCCGCTACTACCATCCTGTAAAAAGGACTCTTCTTGCTTCCCATTCTCTTCAGTCTTATTTTTACTGCCATTTCTTATCCTCCAATAAATTTACTTATAGTTTATTTCCAACCTCTAAGGTTTGATCACTTGATTTAGTATTACATAAACGGCAAGTTCATTTTGCCACGCCGTTTGCCACCCTTGCCTGTAAATTGCTTCAACATCTTCTTCATTTGGTCAAACTGGTTCAACAGCCTGTTTACATCCTGTATTTGCATGCCACTGCCTGCCGCAATGCGCCGCCGCCTAGACCCATTAATCATTTGCGGGTTCTGCCTCTCTGCCTTTGTCATGGAAAGCACAATGGCCTTGGTGCGTCCCAGCTGTTTTTCATCCAGCTGCATTCCCTTCAGTTTATTTCCTCCCGGCATCATTGCCAGAATATCGCTCATAGAGCCCATATCGGAAATTTGCTCCATCTGATCCAAAAAGTCTTCCAGTGTCAACTGGTCTTTGCTTATTTTCTGCTGCAGTTCAATTGCTTTTTTCTCTTCAAAAGCTGTTTCTGCCTTTTCTATTAAGGACAACACATCGCCCATGCCCAATATACGTGAGGCCATCCTATCGGGATGGAATGGTTCTATATCCGTAAGCTTCTCCCCCACACCCACAAACTTAATGGGTTTGCCTGTTACGGAACGTACCGACATAGCGGCACCGCCACGGGTATCACCGTCTATCTTGGTCATTATAATGCCATCTATTCCCACATTGTCATTGAATGTGGTGGCGGCATTTACAGCGTCTTGCCCTGTCATGGCGTCCAGCACCAGCAGTGTTTCTGTTGGGTTTGCCGTTTCCTTCAGCTGTTTCAGCTCTGCCATCATTTCGTCATCTATATGCAGGCGACCCGCTGTATCCACAATTATTACATCTTGTGCGCTTAGCACAGCATGCTTCATTGCTTCTGCATATATTTTAGAGGGGTTTTCCTGCCCCATATCAAATACATCTACACCCACTTGTTCGCCCACCACATGCAGCTGCTTAATTGCCGCCGGGCGGTAAATATCGCAGGCAACCAGCAACGGTTTGCGCCCCTGCTTTTTAAACCATCCTGCCAGCTTGGCACAGAAGGTGGTTTTTCCGGCACCCTGCAAGCCCATCATCAGTATTACTGTAGGGCTGCCATTCTTTATTTCGGTTTGCGTACCGCCCAACAGGGCTGTCATTTCATCGCGAACCAGCTTTATCACCTGCTGCCCGGGCGTCAGGCTTTCCAATATTTCCACACCCATTGCCTTTTCAGACAACTCTTTTATAAACTTTTTCACCACCATAAAGTTTACGTCTGCTTCCAGCAGCACCAGCTTTACTTCTCTCATGGCGGCTTTTATATCAGCCTCCGAAAGCTTCCCTCGGGATGTCAGTTTACTGAATATACCTTGCAGTTTTTCCGCAATTCCCTCAAATGCCATAGTTTATTCTCCATATATTTGCAACAGAATCAATTCTCACTTATTTGGTTCTTCACCAGCCCCAGTTTACTCTCCATATCCTTCAGCTTTTTTCGGGCACGCTGTAATATATCCTGCACCCCTTGCCTTGAAATGTCATATTCCGCTGCAATTTCTGCCAACGAAAGATCATCGTTATAGTAAAGCTGAAACACCTTGGCCTGCTTTTCCGTTAAAAACTCCCCATAGAAATCGAAGTACAGCGGCATGTCCAAATCTTTTGAAATCTTCACTCCTCATGCCTCCTCTAAAAAAACAGGTGTAAAGGTTTTATGGTTTACACCTGTTTCATTATACAATACTATGCCATCTTGTCAAGCAGTTTCCATTCATTTTGCTGCAAATTTGTATTATTCAATAATTGCCTTGGCAAAATCCTTCGCATCGAATAGTTGCAGATCGTCAATTCCCTCGCCAATGCCAATAAAGCGCACAGGCACTCCGGTGATATCCTTCACCGCGCAAACCACGCCGCCCTTGGCAGTGCCATCCAGTTTTGTTAGCACAATACCCGTTAGTTTCACGCTCTCGTTAAATAGTTCTGTTTGAGATATTGCGTTTTGCCCTGTGGTGGCATCCACCACCAGAAAGGTTTCCCTGTTTGCGTCACTGTAGGATTTGTCTATCACACGGTTTATTTTTTCCAGTTCGCTCATTAGGTTCTTCTTGTTGTGCAACCTACCGGCGGTATCAATAATCAACAAATCCGCATCTGCATGCTTGGCCGCATCTATCGCGTCAAACACCACGGCAGCAGGGTCTGCGCCCTCGCCATATTTTATCACCCGCGTTCCTGAGCGTTCCCCCCAAATAGACAGCTGCTCTGCCGCTGCCGCACGGAAGGTATCTGCCGCTGCCAGCACCACCTTTTTCCCCTGGGCGCTGTAATGGGCGGCCAGTTTGCCTATAGCTGTGGTTTTGCCCACACCGTTTACCCCTACCACCAGCAATACTGCAGGTTTTTTCAGTTCCAGCGGGGGGGCATCCATATACTCTGCCAGTATATCTATCAATACATCCTTTATTTCCTCTGTGTCGGAAATTTTATTTTCCTTCACATAATCTCGCAACGAGTCAATAATTTTATCGGTGGTGGCCACACCAATATCGGAAAGTATCAACGCTTCTTCCAGTTCTTCAAAAAATTCCTCATCTACCTTGCGGAAATTTTTTATTACATTGTTTAATTTCGAAGAAATATTGTCGCGCGTTTTCTTCATGCTGTTTTTAATCTTGTCAAATAAGCCCATTTTCAATTCCTTTCTTATAATGCCTTATACTATAAAATTTTTCTAAGCAAATCTATTGCGCTTTTTCCAAATCTACCGATACAATATCCGAAACGCCCTTTTCATGCATGGCTATGCCATATAGCGTATCGCAAATGGCCATGGTAGGCTTGCGATGCGTAATAATAATAAATTGCAATTCTTTGGACATCCGTTTTAAATAATCCGCCAACCTAAAAAGATTTGCATCATCCAGCGGTGCGTCAATCTCGTCCAACAAGCACACTGGCGAAGGATTTATGGTAAGCATGGCAAATAACAGCGCAATAGCAGTCAATGCCTTCTCCCCACCGGAAAGCAACGAAATATTCTGCAATTTTTTACCCGGTGGTTCCGCAATAATTTCTATGCCACATTCCATTACATCCTCTTCATCCAACAGCACCAGCTCTGCAATGCCACCGCCAAACAACTCGCCAAACACGCGTTTAAAGCCACTATTAATTTGTTCAAACTTCTCTTTGAAGCTGGCTCGCATCCCTTGCAACAGATTGTCTATTACCACCTTCAAATCTTCGCCCGCCTGGAAAAGATCTTGACGTTGCAATATCAAATTGTCGTAGCGCTCGCGTACACGCGAATAATCCTCTATTGCATTGGGGTTCACAGAATTCATTCCCCGCAATTTTTCTTTTATATTCTCAGTTTCACGGCTGGCACTTTGGAAGGCAAATTCCTCTTCCCGCAGCTCCTGTGCATTGGCATAGGTTAGGCCATAGTCATCCCACAGCTTATTTTGCATGGTTTCACGCGCCAGCTCTGTTTTCTCCTTCTGTGCAATCAAGCGATACTTTTGCTCTATCAGCAGGTTTTTTTGTTCTGCCAGTTTCTCTGCCTGCTGCTCAAAGCCCATCATCTCTTCATTCAGCTTTTCCCGCTTGGCAAATTCATCCTGCACCATAGTGCCCGCATTTTTAATATCAGTAAACACATCATCCAGCTGTTCTGCCAGTTCGTGTTTTCTTGCCTTTATGGTCTTCAGTTCCTGCTGTGCGTTTTCACAAATCAAATCTGCCGCTTCCAGAGACTCTTTGGCCTCTTGGGTTGCCTTGCGCAAATGCTCTGCCTCCTGCAGCAGCATCGACTTTTGGCTGTTCAGGCCGCTTTGCTCCAGCTCCATTGCGGTAAGTGCCTCTTTTTTGCCCGTTTCCTCCCGCATCCCTTCAGACATCTGTTGTTCCACATCCTGCAGCTCTTGTGTCAGCAAGCTGTATTGCTGCTCCAGCTGTTCTATGGCCTCTCCTGCATGCTGCGCTGTTTCCATCAGTGTGGTGTATTCCCCTGCAGATTTTGCTGCCTGCTGCTCCAGCGTCCCATATTCCAGACGCTTTTCGGAGGCACGTTGCTCTGCCGCAATAAACTTCTGCTTGGCCTCTACAATTTCAATTTCTTGTGCGCGCAGTTTTTGCACCAGTTGCTGGTGAGCCGTTTGTTTGCTTTCCAATGCCTGCTGTTTTTCAGCAGCTGTTGTTTTCAGTGTTTCCAGTGCCATCTTTTTTTGTTCTATAGAGGCAGAAAGTTCTTCTGCCATACGCTTGCGCGAAAGCAGCCCTGTGCTTTTTTGCTTTATGCTGCCACCGGTAATCACGCCGCCCGGTTTGATAAAGTCGCCCTGCATGGTCACTGTTCGGAACGAATATTCCGCCTTTCGCATCAAAGCCACTGCCACTTCCATATCCTGTACAATTACTGTGCGCCCCAGCAAAAAGTCTATCGCAGGCTGTACCTCGCTGCCACAACCTATCAGCTCGCTGGCTACGCCCATTACGCCCGACATGGAAAGCAGGGCGCGTTCCTCGTTTCTTAGGTATTTTACCCGCAGAGATTTTGTGGGCAAAAAAGTCACCCGTCCCAATTCATGTTTGCGTAAAAAATGAATGAGATCTTTGGCATCGCCATCTGTTTCCACCACAATATTTTGCAATGCATTGCCCAGTATCACTTCCATAGGTAGCTCATACTCTTTGGGCACATCTACCAGTTCTGCCAGCACACCCTTTATTTTTTCCGCAACAGAAGGTGTTTCATCTGCACGCCTTAACAGCAGCTTCACGCTGTCGAAATAGCCCGCATGCCCCTCCCGCATTTCTTGCAGCATGGCATAGCGCGAACGGTCTTCATCCAGCTTTTTGGATACCACATTTAGTTCTTCGTTGGCATCCGAAAGCGAAGCAACGGCCGCCTGCATTTCCTGTGCCATCCCATTGGATTGCTGGCGCAAGTGCTCGCTCTGCTCTGTCAGTTGTTTCAGTGCCGCTTCCAATTGTTTGGCGTCTGCTTCCAACGCCCGGGTTTCCTGCCCATGCATAGACATTCTGCCCTCTGTTTCTTGCCTTTGTTTATAAAACAGTTCCGCCTTTACAGTACTTTCGTTGTAGTCAATTTTGCGGGTTTGCAGCAAAGTACGAAGGTTTTCCACTTGCACTTTCAGCGCCCCAATGTTCTCTGCAAATCCATCCGTTACGCCTGTCATATCCTGCAAGCTACTTTTCAAATTGGTTATCTGCGCATAGTTCGCATCTATCACGCCATTCAGTTGGGCAACTGCAGCATTGATTTCCTCTATCTTTTCAGTGTTCTGTCGGATAGATACTTCCCAACTGTCACACTTATCTGTATTTTGCTGTATGGTTTCCCGCAAATGGTTTGTCTTTTCATCCAGCAGCGCACTTTCGCCTTTCAGCTTCTCCTGCAGCTGCATCATATCATTCACTTTACTGCTGTGCCTGTCTATTGCCTCCTGCAACAGCCCCAGCTCTTGCCGCACTTCACCCTGCCTTGCTGCGGTTGCCTTGGCCTGTACATCCAAATCTGCAGATTCCTGCTCCGAATCCTTTATTTGTTGTTCCGTTTTAGCAATGCGCTCCGCCGTCCTGTCATAATTATATAAAAACAAGTTAATTTCCAGTTCTTTCAAACGATCACGAAGTATAAAATACTCCTTCGCCTCCATCATCTGTTGTTCAAGAGGCTCAATTTGCATTTCCAATTCCGCAATAATGTCATCAATACGAATGATATTTTCATATGTTTTTGCTAAATTTCGCTCTGCTTCCTCTTTGCGCACACGATATTTCGTAATACCCGCAGCTTCTTCAAATACCTTGCGGCGCTGCACAGCCTTGCTGTTCAAAATTTCATCTATGCGCCCCTGCCCAATAATGGAATATCCCTCTTTGCCGATGCCCGTATCGTGAAACAAGTTCAAAATATCCTTCAATCTGCAATTGCCCTCGTTGATAGAATATTCACTCTCTCCCGAACGATACATCTTGCGGCGCACACAAACCTCTGTATATTCCGTATCCAATTTTTTCTTGGCATTATCAAAAACAAGCGCAACCTCACAGTAGCCTTTTCGCTGGCGAGATTGCGTTCCATTAAAAATAACATCCTGCATTGTTGTTCCGCGCAGATTTTTAGAGCTTTGCTCGCCCAATACCCAACGCATGGCATCGGCAATATTGCTTTTTCCGCTGCCATTTGGCCCTACCACGCCAGTAATGCCGTCTTTGATATGAATTTCTTTTTTGTTGTGAAACGATTTAAAACCGTTGAGCTCTATTCTCTTTAAATACATATGCTTTATTGCTTTTCATCAATACGCACAAGGGAATACACATTGGCAAACTTTTTAGCAAACACCGGGTTCAAAAGCTTTAATATCAGAAAGGCTCCCACTGCAAATACCAGCCCCAGTATTGCCGCAAATACATCCTTTACAGGAAAAATAGTTTGCGGAATGGCATAGCCCAGCCATATGCCCACAAACAGCATAATCAATGGGAATACGTAGGCAATCAAAGAGGACTGCAGTGCGTTTTTAGCTGCAAATTCCACTTCCACCCGATCACCCACCTTGGCATTTAGCGTATTTTTGGCTGTTACAGTAACATCGTTCTGCCCCGCCAGCATACCGCAAGCGCCGCACTTGGCACACATGGAAGTTCGGTGAAACAATATATGTGCCACTCCACCCTTTACATCTACAATTTCGCCTGTTTCTTTCATTTGTTCCCTCCGGCGGCAAGTAGGTATTGCTTGGGCATATCACAGCCAGTGTGCCGCCAAAACACTTCCGCTGTGGTCATTTCATTTGTTTATTCCACTGTTTTTATATGCAACTCCCTAAGCTGCTTGTTGTCCACCTTGTCCGGTGCCTGTGTCATCAAGTCTGAAGCATTTTGCACCTTGGGGAAGGCAATCACGTCACGAATGGAGCTTGCGCCCACCATCAGCATTGCCAGCCTATCCAGCCCATAGGCTAGGCCACCGTGTGGTGGCGTGCCATATTTAAACGCCTCCAGCAAAAAGCCAAAACGAGACCATGCATCCTCGTTGCTAAAGCCCAGCGCCGCAAACATTTTTTCCTGCAGCTCTGTGCTGTGTATTCTAATGCTACCACCGCCAACTTCATTGCCATTTATCACAATATCATAAGCTTTGGCACGGGCATTTGCGGGGTCGCTTTCCACCTTTTCCAAATCCTCATCCATTGGCGAGGTGAAGGGATGGTGTTTTGCCGTATAGCGCTTCTCTTCTTCAGAATATTCAAACAACGGAAATTCTGTTACCCACAGCAAATCCCAAGTGTTTGGCTTTATTAGCTCCAGCTTTTCCGCCAGCTTCAGCCGCAGTGCCCCCAGCGAATCAAATACCACATTGTTTTTATCTCCCACAAAGAAGATAATATCGCCCACCTGACCATCCAAACGCCCCAGTATGCTGTCTATCTCTTCCTGTGTCATAAATTTGGTAATGGGAGAGTTCATTCCATCTTCTTTTATGGAAATCCACGCCATACCTTTTGCGCCATATATTTTCACAAAATCCACCAGCGCATCTATTTCCCTACGGGCAAAGGTGCCCGCACAACCCTTGGCATTGATGGCACGCACACTGCCGCCATTCTTTACCACAGAGCTAAACACTTTAAATTCAGAACCCGCTACAATGTCACTTACATCTTTCAGCTCTAAACCAAAACGAGTGTCTGGCTTGTCACTGCCGTAACGCTCCATTGCTTCCTTGTAGGTCAGCCGCTTTAGTGGAAGCTGTATTTCCATGTCCATCACATCTTTAAACAGAGTTTGCAGCAGCCGCTCATTCAGTTCCATCACATCTTCCGTTTCCACAAAAGAAAGTTCCATATCTATTTGCGTAAACTCTGGCTGACGATCTGCCCGAAGATCCTCATCTCTAAAACACTTTGTAATCTGGAAATACCTGTCGTAGCCCGAAACCATCAAAATTTGCTTGAATAACTGTGGCGATTGCGGCAACGCATAGAAGCAACCCTCTTTGATACGCGATGGTACCAAATAATCACGCGCACCCTCTGGTGTGCTTTTTTGCAGCATTGGCGTTTCTATATCCAAAAAGCCATTTTTCTGCAAAAAGTTGCGTGCAGAATTTGCAATCTTGTTCCGTATCATTAGGTTTTTTTGCATTTCAGGGCGGCGCAAATCCAAATAGCGGTATTTCAGTCGCAATTCCTCACGTACTTTAGAGCCATCTTCAATTTCAAACGGCGGTGTGTCTGCCTTGCTTAAAATTTTCAGTTCCTGCACCTTCACTTCTATGTGCCCGGTAGGTATTTTATCATTTATAGTATCTTCCGAACGTTCTACAATCTGTCCCTTCACAGCCAGAACGAACTCGCTGCGGATATGCTCCACTTGCGAAAAATCACCTTTAAATTGCGATTCGTCAAATACCACCTGCATAATGCCACTTCTGTCGCGCAGGTCTACAAAAAGTAACGCGCCCAAATCTCGGCGTGTATCTGCCCAGCCCATCAATGTTACTTCTTTGCCAACGTCCTCTTTGCTAAATTCCGCACACAGGGCGGTACGCTTCCATCCTGCCAACATTTCTCCCATAAAACCAATCTCCTATATAAATATTAAAATTTCTTCCTTTTTTACCGAACGCTCTTCGCCGGTTTCCATATCTTTCACCACCACAGTGCCCTCTTTCAGCTCTGTTTCCCCAATGGTAATTACCTTTTGCACTTGCAACTTTCCTGCAAATTTAAACTGTGCCTTTATGCTGCGGTTTGCGTGATCCATATCCGCCTTAATGCCATTGTTTCTCAGCTCTGCCACCAGCTTTGCCGCTGCCAAATGCGCCTCTTCCCCATGAGAACACACAAAAACATCTGTTGTAGATGGCATAGGAATCTCTATTCCTTCACTTTCCATAGTAAGCAACAAACGCTCCATACCCAATCCGAACCCAATTCCTGCCATGTCCGGTCCATCAATTTCCGCCACCAGCTTGTCGTAACGCCCGCCGCCACACACAGTGCCCTGCGCGCCAATGCTATCCGATATAATCTCAAACACTGTCTTTGTGTAATAATCCAGTCCCCTCACAATAAAGGGATTGATGCTGTATGGCACTTCCAATGCCTTTAAATATCCCTGCAATGCAGTAAAGTGCGTGCTGCAATCTTCACAAAGGTGGTCTATCATCATCGGCGCATCCTTCACCAGTATCTTGCAGCCATCTTCCTTGCAGTCCAATATGCGTAAAGGGTTTTTCTCAAACCTATCTTTGCATACCACGCACAAAGAATCATAGTTCTTACGCAAATATTCTTTCAGCTGTTCGTGATAGCCTGGTCTGCACTCTGGGCAGCCAATGCTGTTTATGTTCAGTCGCAGCTTTTGAATGCCCAGCCTGCCAAACAGTGTTAGTGCAATGGAAATAACTTCCGCATCTATGCTGGCCGCTGATGCGCCAAACACTTCCACACCAAACTGATGGTGCTCCCGCAGCCGCCCGGATTGCGGACGCTCGTAGCGAAATACGGGGGTGGAAAGATAGTACATTTTGGTGGGTTGTGCACCTCCTGCCAGTCCGCTTTCTATAAATGCGCGCACCGCACCGGCTGTACCCTCGGGCTTCAACGTAATAGAGCGATGCCCTTTGTCCTCAAACGTATACATTTCCTTCTGCACAATATCGGTAGTATCCCCCACGCCGCGCAAAAAAAGTTCCGTATGCTCAAAAATGGGTGTGCGTATTTCACGGTAACCAAATACCGATGTAATTTCTCGCGCTATACCCTCCACAAATTGCCATTTATAGCTGTCCTGTGGCAGTATGTCCTTGGTACCCTTGGGCGCTCTCATCGCCAATACTCTCGTCCCCCTTATAGTCATTCCAATTTAAAACCTCTGTTTTAAATCACACGCAGTATGTGCGGCTCGAAATTATACTATCTCCAACCAAAAATTGGAATTCGTATGATCGCTGTAAAAAATCAGCCCCAAAAAGCCAACGCCCTTCGGGGATATATACTTCCCTAACCATAAATATTATACTAGTACCGCCGCTAAAAGTAAACATCTACTGCCAAACTATCATTTTATAAAAATTACGTTTTTTGAACGCAGCAGTAGAGTTTTTATTTCCACACAATCACAGAATGGAATCTGCCCGTTGTTTCTATTCAAACAGCGCCTTCTTGCGAGCTGTCATTTCACCTGTTCTGGCTATATAATGCTCCACATCCTTTACATTGGGCGCCCGCTCTATCCGATGCTCCCTGTCGAACACCCTCTTGGAAATTCCCCCCGCACCAAAGGCAACAATACTGGTGGTTTCCTCCATGTGATCAATATTATACAAACAAGCAAAACCCGGTTTTGCATAGCCGGTGTTTTCCAAGTTGCCATTCATATATTTTTGTTTGTAGAGGTAGTACGGCAGATAGCCGGAATTCTTCATAAAGCCATGTGACAATTCCACCATGCCGGCAATATCCGCCGCACTGTGAAAATTACCCTGCTGTTCCATTACAAATGCAGAGGAACGCTTTAGTGCCAATGTATGCACTGTAATGTTTTCTGGGTTTAGTGCCGCCACTTGCTCTAGCGTGCTTTTTACATCTGCTTCCGTTTCCTGCGGCAAGCCCAGTATTACATCGGTATTAATACAATCAAACCCCACGCAACGCGCCAGTTCAAAGGCATCAAAAAATTGCTGCACCGTATGCTTCCTGCCAATCAATTCCAGCGTGGCCTGCTTCGTGGTTTGCGCATTTATGCTGATTCGCTTTACACCGTGTTTTTTTAGCACATGTAATTTTTCTGCCGTAACTGTATCTGGGCGGCCAGCTTCCACCGTGTACTCCACAGGTTTGCCAAACACATTTCCCACTTCCCAAAGCAGCCTATCCAGTTCTTCCGCATCCAGTGCAGTGGGTGTGCCCCCGCCAATGTAAATAGACCGTATGCTGTATGGTTCCAGAACACTTTGAAACTCTTGCATCTCAGCAATCAAGCAGTTCAAATACTCCAGCTTCAATAAATTGCCTCTGTCTACATCACGCGATACAAAGGAACAATATTTACAACGCGACACACAAAAGGGTATGCCTATATATATATCAATGTCTTTTTCAAGTATCTCTATATAGGGCTGTTGGTTTCTTACAATATCAAAAGTAAGCTGTATCTTTTTAGGCGAAATGTCAAATTCTTTTTGAAACAGTTCTTTTGCTTCATCTTCACCCATTTCCGCTATGGTTTCCCTTGCTAATTTTGTAGGGCGAATGCCAGTGAAAGAACCCCAAGGCAATTGCTTGCCAGTGTGCTGCTGCAATATTTCATACATTGCTTGTTTTACCAAGCGTTTTTTTAGTTTTTTCAATTCTAACGTACTTTTGGTTTCGGGTATGGGCATGTCTTTACCATAGCTTACCAATGGATTTCCTTCTTCCCATAGTTCCACCTTGCAAATCCACTTTCCATCGCATACAGAAAAAAAGTGCCGCAGCACTTTACCTTCCCCCATTGTATCTTTATGCTCTAAGCGCTCTATGAAACGAACCTTGTAAAATAGCTTTATTTCATCACATATATCATTCCAAAATTCAGGCGTCTCTGTGTATAATCCTATCATTTCGCCTCACATACGCATATAGGGATTGCTTTGTTTTTCTGCATCCAAAGTCGTTTTAGGGCCATGACCGGGGTACACAGTGTAGGATTCCTCCATTGCATTTAGGCAGCTAAGCGATTGCTGCATTTCCTCCCAGCTTCCACCGGGAAAATCTGTACGACCAATGCTACCCCAAAACAAAGTATCTCCAGTGAATAGAACATCCTGTATAGCATAACAAACACTTCCCGGCGTATGACCGGGTGTGACAATTACCAGAAATTCCATACTGCCCACAACAATGGTATCGCCATCCTGTACAATCCTATCGGCAGGGGCATTCAATCCCACATAACCAGGAATGGGCACATTTTTCTGGGGCTCCACCAGCATTTCCGCATCCGCACAATGTATCACAATTTTGCAACCATACTGCTGCCTAAGCGCCTCTGCCGCGCCAATATGGTCGTAATGCCCATGGGTTAGCAAGATGCATGCCAAGTCTAGTCCCTCTCGCTGCAACACTTCCATAATATCTCCCGCGTTCTCGCCCGGATCCACCACCGCAGCTTGTTTGTTGCCATCTTGAAAAATAATATAGGCGTTTTCTTCCAACATTCCTGTAATCACGGGTATTATGTGCATATCAAAACTCCTTTTTGCTGTCCAAAAGTATCGTAACAGGGCCGTCGTTCACCAGCGAAACGTCCATTTTTGCCTGAAATTGTCCTGTCTTTACATTGTTGTATTTAGAGCAAAACACTTGCACACAATCTTCAAATAACTGGCGCGCCTCCTCTGGCGCAGCCGCTTTTATATAGCTTGGCCGCCTACCCTTCCGTGCATCGCCATACAGTGTAAATTGGGATACCAGCAACAGCTCGCCGCCCACATCCACAAGGGAACGGTTCATCACATCATTTTCATCTTCAAAAATACGCAAATTGATACATTTATCCGCAATATAGTCCATATCAGTCTTGGCATCTTCTTTCGAAATACCCAGCAGCACCACAATGCCACTTGCTATTTGGGAAATAATTTTGCCTTCCACTGCTACATCTGCACACTTCACTTTTTGAATCACAGCCCGCATTAGTAATTCACCCTATACACATCAGATACACCTTGCAGGTTTTTTAGCTTGGCAATCAATTCATTTAAATCATCAATAGAGGAAATGTTGGAGCGCAAGGAAATATTGGCAATCCCATTTTTATTGGAATTGGCATTGATAGACGTGATATCCCTACCCGCATTGTATAGCGCCTGTGTAAGCTGCACCATAAATCCAGGGCGATCTTCCCCCACTATGTGAATTTCCACATTATAGGATGAAGCGTGGTCATCTGCCCATTCCACATCAATCAAGCGTTCCGATTCTATCCCTATATCATGTATGTTTTTGCAATCCTTCATGTGAACGCAAACCCCGCGTCCACGAGTAATATAGCCAACAATATCGTCCCCAGGCACCGGGTTACAGCACTTAGCAAAACGCACAGCCAAGTCTTTTGTGCCTTGAACCGTCACGTCCTCTTCCGCACCATTTTTGGATTGTTTCACCACTTTTAATACATTGTGGTCTTCTTCTTGTATATTGTTAATTAGCCGGTATTGCTCTGCCAATTTGGACAACACTTGATTCACAGTAAGCGCACCATAACCAATGGCAGCAAACATATCATCTTGTGACTTCAACGTAAAACGTTTGAACAGCACACTTAACCACTCGGGATTCAGCAAGTCTTTCGCACGATAGCCTTGCCGGCGCGCCTCGCGCTCGAACAGTTCTTTTCCCTTTGATATATTTTCTTCCTTCAGCTCTTTTTTAAACCATTGGCGTATTTTATTGCGTGCTTGCGTAGTTTTTACAAATTTCAGCCAGTCCCTACTGGGGCCGGGCGAACTTTTGGAAGTGATAATTTCTACAATATCGCCTGTTTTTAGTTTGTAGTCGAAAGGCACCAGCTTTCCATTGATGCGCGAACCCACACACTTATTTCCAACATCGCTATGTACACTATAGGCAAAATCCAGTGGGGTAGCACCATTCACAAAGTCTTTTACATCGCCTTTGGGTGTAAACACCAGCACATGGTCAGAAAAAATATCAATTTTCAAGGTCTCCATAAAGTCCTTGGAGTCCTTCACATCGTTTTGCCATTCCATCAGCTCGCGCAGCCACGCCAGCTTGGAATTCATGTTGCTGTCTCCACCTTCACCATCTTTGTACTTCCAGTGCGCCGCAATGCCATACTCTGCCGTTTTATGCATCTCGTATGTGCGAATTTGCACCTCAAACGGACGCCCATCGTCACCCAAAAGCGTTGTGTGAAGCGATTGATACATGTTTTGCTTGGGCACCGCAATATAATCTTTAAAGCGCATGGGAATAGGCTTCCAAAGCGTATGCACCAAACCCAGCACACCATAGCAGTCCTTAATGTTGGAAACTATAATGCGTATAGCAATTAGGTCATATACTTCATCAAAAGCCTTGTTTTTCCCCTTCATCTTTTTATATATGCTATAGATATGCTTGGGGCGCCCCTCTATATCCGCAGAGATTCTCATTTCTGCAATTTTCTCTTCCATCTTGGCAATAACAGACCCCAATTGGCTTTCCCGTTCATCCCGCGTGGCCGCAATTTGGTTGGCAATCTCAAAATAATCATCGGGATGCAAAAACTTTAGCGAAAGGTCTTCCAGTTCCCACTTTATGGTGTTAATGCCCAAGCGATGCGCCAGCGGAGCATAAATCTCCAGAGTTTCACGCGCTTTTTCTATTTGCTTGTTTTCAGATTGATAACGCAAAGTGCGCATATTGTGCAAACGATCTGCAAGTTTAATGATAACAACACGAATATCACTTGCCATAGCCAAGAACATTTTACGAAGAGACTCGGATTGCTGTTCTTCTTTGGATTGAAACTCGTAGTTTTTTAGCTTGGTAACACCATCCACCAGTTTTGCAATTTCTGGCGAAAACTGCTTGGTTATTTCCTCCAGCGATACATGGGTATCCTCTACAACATCGTGCAGTATTCCGGCAATAATTGTGGTGCTATCCAGCCCTAGGTCGGCAATAATTTCTGTAACGGCCAATGGATGCGTGAAAAAAGGCTCACCCGAATGCCGAAGCTGCTCTTGATGAGCCTCTTCTGCCAAGTTGAAAGCTTTTTCCACTTCCGGATCATATTCCAGCTTATGCCTTCTTATAAAGTCTTTATAATATGCCGTCACTTTAGTGTATACCTACCTCAATATTCCACAAGGGAAAATGTATCGTAACCAGCAATTTTTTCTCGGCCTTTCAAGTCTTTCAACTCTATTACAAAGCCCAGTATCACTACCTTGCCCCCTGCCATTTCCACCAAGTCGCAAGCTGCTTTTGCTGTGCCACCAGTGGCAAGCAGGTCATCCAGCACAGCCACCCTTTGGCCGGGTTTTATTGCATCTTTATGCATTTCAAAAATATCACTGCCATATTCCAGTTCGTATTCCACTTGGTATGTATCGTGCGGCAATTTTCCTTTTTTTCTAATTGGCACTACACCCTTCTCCAAAACATAGGCCACTGGCGAACCAATCAAAAATCCTCGCGCATCCAGTACCAGTATTACATCCACATCCAGTGGTTTAATTCTTTCCACAAATTGCTCAATTACATAGTCGTATGCTTTGGGATCTCCAATCAACGTGGTAATATCACGAAACATTACACCCTTTTCCGGAAAGTCCGGTATATTTCTTATTTTTGCTTTCAAATCCATTGTTATAATATCCTCCCCTATTGCTTTAGGCATCTATATCCAACATGCTTTGGTACAACGCACTATTCTCCAAGTCGCGCCTGCCCGAATACACAACTATATGTATTCTATCACCTTTTTTTATTTCAAGCAATTCAATTTGTTCCAGCACCGCAAACGCAAAGGCGCTCTTGTTTGCATCTATGCCTTCCACATGCTTTATCAAAAACTGAAGCAAATGCTCCATATTTTTAAATTGCATTCCCTTGTCATGCATTCTCTTTAATATCGTAAAAATTTCCAACAACTTTTGTCTATCGCAAAAATATTTTTCGCTGTTTCGCCCTGTAGCTTGTTGCGCCAGCAGCTCTCTTGATTCTTCATATTGTAGTGTAAGCGATGGCTGAAAGGAAAGCGTATCCACAACCATTTGCAGTTGTTTATCAAAGGTATTAACACGCACTATGCCCACCACATCCGCAGAATCTGGCAGCTTGGCTGCTTGCCGCCCAAAAGCAACCGCATTCAAAGAATGCTTCTGTTTCACAATAGAAAAACGCACATGCTTGTTATCCCCTATGGGCTTGCAGTTAGCTAAACGTGCATTGCGGATTAAAATTTCCACTGGTTCATTTTTGTGTCCCACGGGATTAAGGCGCTCTAAATCCGCAACTAAATTGGCCGTAATTTTTTGGGGGGTTAACTCTATATCATACAGCCGAACTGGCTTGAATGACTCTTCACTATATTGGTCATTTAAGTACAGATTCAATCTATTTTTTAATGTGCCCAAATGTTCTTCCAATATGGTAAGCCCAGCAGCACCCGAGTGCCCGCCAAATTTTTCGTATAAATCTGCTTGCGAGGCCAGCGCTTCATAAATATTCACACCACTTATGCTGCGTGCAGAGCCCACATAGGAATCTCCAACCTTGCCAAACAGCACCGCTGGCTTGCAATATTTTTCGGATATTTTGGAGGCCGCCAATCCAATAATGCCTACATCCCATTCTGGCTTATACAATAAAATAATACGGTCGGAGCCAGTTTCCTGCTCCATTTCCAATGCCTGATTGAAAATTTCTTCCTGCCGAAACTGCCGCTCTGCATTCAAGCTGCACAGCTCATCCGCCAACTGTTCCAGTTCCGAATCATCCTGCTCCACCATCAGCAAAAATGCCGTTCTTGCACTGGCAATTCGCCCTGCGGCATTGATGCGCGGTGCCAGTGAAAAGGAAACCATTTGGGAATCTATAGCCTCACTTCTGGGTCCAATTTTTTTCACCAACCAAGCAAGGCCTCTGTTGGGCGCTTTGTTCATTTTATCCAGCCCCAGTTTTGCAATCACTCTATTTTCACCCAACATGGGAACAATGTCTGCTATGGTGGCAAGCGCGGCAAGATCTATCTGTGCAAATGCATCCTCACCACACAGTGCGCATGCCAGCTTGAACGCAACGCCTGCACCACACAAATCCTTGTACGGGTAGCTTTCCCCCGGTCGTTTTGCATTCAGTATACAATCTGCATTGGGAAGCACATGTCCACATTCATGGTGGTCTGTAACAATGGTGCCAAGTCCCAGCTCTTTGGCTTTCTCAATCTCTGCAATATTGGTAATTCCGCAGTCAATCGTAATCAACAAGCTATATCCCCGCATTTGCTCCACTGCATCCAAGCTTAGGCCGTAGCCATGTTCCAGGCGGCTGGGCAAGTGGCAATCCACATTTGCATTCATTTGTTTTAATGTTTGATACAGTATGGCACAACCTGCCGTTCCATCCACATCATAATCGCCATACAAGGCAATTTTTCCATTATTTGCAATGGTGTGCTTTATCATGCTTACGCTATCGGCCATATCATCAAACAAGAAAGGATCAAAAAGCTGACTTTTTGTGGGATATAAAAAATCCTTCGCCAAGTCTAGGGTATTTAGTCCTCTACCGCAAAGTATTTGCGCCAAAATCGGCTTTATTTTCAACTGCTCTGCCAAACTATGGGCTGCTTGGGTATCCACAGCACTGTTTTTTTGTTCTAAAATATATTTCATGCCCACACTTTCAACGATTCACTGTTCTAAAAAAGACCCCACCTCCCACGCATGCAAAATATGCTGAGAAATTTGTGGAGCCTTTTTTGCAAATCACATTTTTATTGTTATGCTTTCGCAGTTTTCGTGCTTTTGTTTTTGTTTTTGCTCTTACTCTTGCTTTTTCCTTTTCCTTTGGCACTCATGTCTTTTTTGCCAAATTTATCCGCAAAGATTGCCCAAATGGGTGCCGCCAAGAAGATAGAGGAATAAGTACCTGCCAGCAGCCCAATAATGATTGGCAGGGAGAATTCTTTGATAGATTGCACACCAAAAATATACAGGCAAACAATCATAATCAACGTGGTTACAGTTGTATTAATTGTTCTGGTTAATGTTTCCTTCACACTGGTGTCCGCTATCTCATTGTTTGTAAGATGCTTGGACTTCAGTACTTTCTTATTGTCCCTTATCCTATCAAATATAACAATGGTGTTGTTGATAGAGTAACCCACAATGGTAAGGCACGCAGCAATAAAGCCACTGTTCAGCGGCAATCGCATAATAGCAACCACCGCTATCATAATTAAAATATCATTCGCCAGTGTTATAATGGCTGCAATGCCGTTATAAAATTCAAAACGAATCCAGATATACAGAAGCATTAATACAGCTGCCACAATTACGGAAAGAAATGCATTTCGCACCAGATCAGTACTGGCAATTCCGCCAACTCTATCCCAATTCACAAGCTCTGCATTGGGGTATGTTTCCTGTATGCCGGAAACAATATTGCCCGTTAGCTCTGTTTGCAATTCGTCATTGCCCATATCCTTTATACGAATCACAGCTTCGGTATAGTTTTCCCCTGCTTTCACAATGGGAGAATCCGCAACGTTGTAACGCGCAAGCACATCTTTGATAACAGATGTATCATACTGCTCTTTGATATCAACTGTAGTAAGGCTACCTCCGGTAAAATCAATACCCAAGTTCAGCCCGCCGGATGCAATGGCCACCACTATTCCTATTATTATGATAAGGATAGAGATACTTGCAGTGATTTTAAATTTCCCTGTAAACATTATGCAACAGCACCTCCGTTCTCATTTTTTGCTTCTTTAGCAGCAGCTCGCAATTCTTTTGCTTTCCACATAAACACATTGGGGTTCTTTATATTTAGATTGATAAACATCCGCATAATTCCATTGGAAACCACAATGGCACTGAACATGGAAACAATGATACTAATGATTAGCGTATAAGCAAAGCTCTTTATCTGCCCTGTACCAAACACCGCCAATACAACCGCACAAATCAGCGTGGTAACATTGGAATCCAAAATGGTAATAAAGGCCTTTTGCGTACCCGCTTTAAACGATGTT
Source organism: uncultured Christensenella sp. (assembly GCA_964592125.1). Classification (GTDB taxonomy): domain Bacteria; phylum Bacillota; class Clostridia; order Christensenellales; family Christensenellaceae; genus UBA5399. The sequence continues at coordinate 24,174 of CAZQBV010000004.1, read as the reverse complement.
CTAAGCGTTTTTCCGGTACGGAATTCTTCTTTAAATCGCTCGAAAATAATTACATTGGCATCCACTGCCATACCCACACCCAGTATAATACCTGCAATACCCGGCAAAGTAAGCTGTACACCAGGCACACTGCCCAAAAGCAGCAGTACCACAAAAGTGTAGCACAGCAATGCCACACAAGCAATAAATCCTGGCAGCCTGTATGTGATAATCATAAAAGCAAACAATATGAGCAAACCTATCATCCCGGCAAAAATACTGTTTTGCAAAGCATCCTCACCCAAGGTAGCACTAATCGTTCGCACTTCTATCTCTTTCAATTCAATGGGCAGCGCACCACTTTCAATTTGCATCGCCAAATCCAACGCGCTTTGCTCTGTAAAGTTGCCTTCAATCACGCCTTCCCCGCCCATAATGGGGGAATTCACTGTTGGAGAAGAAATTGTTGTATCGTCCAGCACAATGCTAATCTGTTGACCAAGGAATTTTGTGGTGGCCTCGCCAAAGGCAATGGCTCCCTCATCCGACAATTTAAAAGCAACCACCGGTTTGTTCCCCTCGCCAATGCTGCGCTGAGCCGTTTTTATGTCTTTGCCCTCTATAATGGTTTCCCCATCCGGTCCCACAAATTTTAATTTTGCTGGCGAACCGATAAACTTGGTTACCTCGGTTGGGTCTTTTATTTCGCTGGAGTCATTTATAGGTATTTCCACACGAATACGATCCGTACCCTGTCTGGAAATCGTTGCCTCTGTAAAACCTTTGGAATCCAAGCGATTTCTAAAGATCAACAGTGCCCCTTCCATCTTTTCTTCGTAATTTTCCTGCGTGGTATCCTGTGCCTGATATACCGTGTATACACCACCTGTAATGTCCAAACCCTGTTGGATGCCACTCAGTGGCCGCACATCGTAAACACCCACATTAAAACCGTTAATGGTGGTATAGCCCAACAGCCCAATGAGCACAAATACTACGATTATCCCAATCAGGCTGCTCGTTTTTTTCTTCATACCTACTACTTCCTCCCTACTCCCAGGCAACACAAACGCTGCCACTATTCTATCTCTCTAAAATGATAGTATAACTGTGAAACGATATACTTCGCTTGGGCAAACAATCCTCATCCGTTTTCATCCATCACTGTGAATACGCTTGCTCATCTTCGTCATATATTCCGTCTGAAAAACTCACTTATCTATTATATATTCCGCACACACAATAGTCAATCAAGACTTCTGCAAAACAAAAAATCGCTGGTTATACATACGGCAATGATAATAAACCACACTATAGATCAAATAAACTAATTTGATTTTTTTCCTTCAGCCCGGCCAGCGTGCCCATCTTTTGCATTTCCTCTACCACAGCGGTGGAAACACGCGCCCGTTTTTTCAAATCTTCTATCGAAAGGAAGGGCGCTTTGTTTCGCTCCTCCACAATGGCACTAGCAGCATTGGCACCACATTTGGGCAGCGACTGAAAGGGCAACCTTAGGCTTCCATCCTCTATTAGGTATTTCACCGCATCCGACTTATTTAAATCCACCGGCAAAAAATGCACATCACGCAAATACATTTCGCAGGCTACCTCCAGCATGGTTGCCATATTCTTTTCATTTGCAGTGGCCGTTTTTCCTTTGTTTTCCAGCATCATCCAGTTTTTCTTTATATCCTCCAGCCCACCTGCTGCATAGGACGCATCGAAATCGGCAGAGCGCACTGTAAAGTAAGACGCATAAAACGCTTCTTTGTGGTGTACTTTGCAATAGGCAATGCGAAACGCCATAATTACATAGGCCACCGCATGTGCCTTGGGAAACATATATTTTATTTTCTCACAAGACTCTATAAACCACTGCGGAATTTCTGCATCCCGCAATGCTTTTGCCTGCTCTTCGCTAAAGCCGGCTCGGGCTGTCTTGCCCTTTCGCACATCCTCCATAATAAAGAATGCCATGCGTTTTTCCACACCTTTGGAAACAAGGTAATTCATAATATCATCACGGGTGCAAATTGCTTCCTTCAATGTACAAATCCCATTTTTAATCAATTCCTGCGCATTGCTTATCCACACATCCGTGCCGTGGGAAAGCCCGCTGATGCGCACAATCTCTGCCATGGTGGAGGGCAGCGTATCCAGCAGCATTTGCCGTACAAACTTTGTTCCAAATTCTGGCACACCCAATGTTCCCGTTTTAATACCCAGCAATTGCTGTGGTTTAATACCCAACGGCTTTAAAGAGGCAAACAATTCCATTGTGGGTTTATCGTCCAGCGGAATGGTTAGCGGGTCTATCCCCGTCATATCTTGCAATATTCTAATAATAGTGGGAACATCATGCCCCAGTATATCCAGCTTTATTAAAATATCGTGCATAGAGTTAAAGTCAAAATGCGTCGTAATAAACTCTGCATCTTCCTTGTCGGCCGGGCGCTGAACGGGCGTAAATTCATACACTTCTCGGTCATGTGGCACAATCACCATGCCACCCGGGTGCTGTCCTGTGGTTTTTTTCACACCAGATACGCCCTGAATCAACCGATTCATTTCTGCATCATTTACAGTAGTGCCTGTTTCTTCTATATAGTTTTTCACATAGCCATAGGCAATTTTATCTTGAATGGCACTAATGGTTCCCGCACGAAACACATGCCCCTCTCCAAACAATTCCTCTGTATATTTATGTGCCACGCCTTGGTATTCGCCAGAAAAATTCAGGTCTATATCCGGTACTTTGTCTGCATTGATTCCCAAAAACACCTCAAAAGGTATGTCAAATCCATCCTTACCATACTGCGCACCACACTTGGGGCAGGTGGCATCTGGCAAGTCCACACCGCAGGCATAAGCCTCGCTATCCACCTCGAAATCCGAATGTTTGCAATCGGGACATACATAATGTGGCGGAAGTGGGTTTACCTCTGTAATTCCTGTCATGGTGGCCGCCAAGCTAGAACCTACCGAGCCCCGCGATCCCACCAAATACCCATCATCCAACGATTTTTTCACCAGCTTGTGCGCACTGTAATACAACACGGAAAAACCATGCCCCACAATAGAATCCAGCTCCCGTTTCAATCTTGCTTCCACAATTTCCGGAAGTGGAGAGCCATATTTTTCGGTTGCCGTTTTATACGCCAACTCTGTAATATACTCTGCTGCATTCTCTATCACCGGCATAGCCGTGTCATCTTGAAACAACTGAATTTCTTCGGTCATATCCGCAATTTTATTAGTGCTTTCCACCACAACTTCATAGGCCTTTTCCTCGCCAAGATAGCTAAATTCTTCCAGCATTTCCTGCGTAGTACGCAAATAAAGCGGTGCCTGCGTGGTGTCGTCAAATCCCAATTTTTTAAACAATATGCGCCTAAAATACTCCCCATGCGGGTCTAAAAAGTGAACATCGCAAGTGGCTACCACTGGCTTATCCTTTTTTTCACCCAACGCAACCATCTTTCGGTTACACTCCCGCACTTCCTCCATGCTGGACAATATGCCCTTATCCACCAGAAACGCATTGTTGCCCAACGGTTGTATTTCCAAATAGTCGTAAAAGGAAGCCAGTTCTTCCAGCCTATTTTGGCTTGCACCAGCCAAAACCGCAGTATAAAGATCGCTATTTTCGCAGGCAGAGCCCACAATCAGCCCTTCGCGCAGCTCATTTATCAAGCTTTTGGGCATTCGCGGACGGCGGTAAAAATAATCCAAATGTGCATCCGATATCAACTTATATAAATTGCGCAATCCACGTTTGTTTTTGCACAGCAGAATCACATGATATGCACGCTCATGTTTATAAGAGTTTTCATTTTTAGCCAGAACATTCACGCCATCCATGCTATCTGCACCACACTGCGAAAACACGCTAAAACAATCCAGTAAAATTTTCGCGGTACATTCCGCATCATTAATTGCACGATGATGATTCAGCGGTATGCGCAAATGCTTGGCCACTGTGTTTAGCTTGTGGTTTTTCAGTTCCGGGTAGGCCACCCTGCACAGCGGTATGGTATCTATCACTCTGTTTTTATACTCCATGCCAAAATCACGAGATTTTCCAAATACAAATTTCGTATCAAACTCTGCATTGTGTGCCACCAGCGCCGCCTTCTCCCCACAAAATTCATAAAAGGAACGCAGTGCCGTCTCTGGCAAAGGCGCATCCTTTACCATATCATCAGTAATGCCCGTAAGCGAAACAATTTTGGGTGGAATGGGTGCGGAAGGCTTCACAAAAGTTTGAAAACTGTCCTTTATTTCTCCTCCCACCACACGCACCGCGCCTATTTCAGTAATATCACAATTCGCAGGGCTCAGTCCTGTCGTTTCTATGTCAAACACCACATATTCCGCATCATAATCCAAATCATCATTGTAGCTGTACAGCTTCTTGGTATCATCCACCATATAGGCTTCCACACCATAAATTATTTTTATGCCATGTTGTTTTGCCGCACGTTCAGCCTCGGGAAAGGCTTGCACCACACCATGATCGGTAACGGCTATGGCTTTATGCCCCCACTGCGCAGCACGCGCCACAATATCCTTCACATTGCTTACAGCATCTTGGGCAGACATTTGTGTATGCACATGCAGCTCCACACGTTTCTCGGGCGCTTCGTCCATGCGTTGCTTGTGTGCAGACTTTTGTATGGATTTTACTTTCATGGTATTGTCGTGCGCAAAGTTATCCGTATCAAAAAAGCCTGTCACCTGAATCCATTTTCCCTTTTTGGGGGGCTCCAGCTTGCTTTTATATTTGTTGCTCTCTATAAAAAAGCAAGACAAGCTGCCTGTATAATCGCAAATATTAAACTTATGTTTGGTCAATTCTCCATCGCGAATTGGCTGTGCTTCTACAGAAATCACTTCTCCCTCTACAGTGTAGTCACTTCCCACAGTTAAATTGGAAATGGGAGTTAGAAAATCGTCTAACACAGCTTTTTTTGCATTTGCACGAGGTTTTTTTTCTACTTGTTCTCTCTGTACAGATTTTGGCTTTATTGGGCTGGGTGCCTCCTGTGGCACCACTTCCTCTACAAAGGCATAGTCGGCAGCAACCGTTTCATCCACATAAACTTTCGTGGTAACGTGCAGTGCATATGTTTCTTCCAAATACTCTTTCAGGCTGGCTTCCAGCCCCATAGAAGCAAAGATATTTAATCCCATGCTATCCTGAAAAGCAACAGACAGCATGCTGCCTTCCAAAGCAATGTGCGCACTAGATAAAAATGGCGTAATGGTGGGCTGTTTTACCGCACAAAAATCCTTCACGCATTTTTCCATTGCTTCCATTGTGCTTTGCAGTTCACCTGCATAATCTGTTTGCAACAAGTAAAGCACCAGTTCCCTGCTTCCATAGCTTTGCAATTGCTGCTTATATTTCAAGAAACGCGCAGGTGGAAAATGCCTTATTGTTTTAAAATAAACCCCGACTGTATTTTGTCTGGGGTTATATTCTGCCCTGTCTTTTTTGATGTATTTGTTCAGGCTGCTATCGCCGCTTATTTGCAACAACACATCCTTTATATCATTGCCGCTCAATTTATCTTCCACCCATTGCTTTATTTGCTTTGCGAATCATAATTCTGCTGAAATTCCATAATCAATCTTTTCAGCTCTGGCAGTATATCAAAATCGTCCACCTTGCGTATTATCTTTCCATTTGCAAACAGCAGGCCATTGCCTTTGCCGCCCGCCACACCAATATCCGCCTCGCGCGCTTCACCCGGCCCATTTACAGCACAGCCCATTACAGCCACTTTTATGGGGATCTTTATTTTTTGTGTGTACTGCTCTATACTGGACGCAATTTTCTCTATATCCAGTGTACACCTTCCGCATGTGGGGCAGGAAATAATCTCTACACCACCTTTTTTTATGCCACAATGCTTTAATATATCACTTGCCGCAAACACTTCCTGCACTGGGTCGCCAGTAATGGAAACACGCAATGTGTCCCCTATGCCGTCCACCAGCAATGCGCCCAAGCCAATTGCCGATTTTACCATAGCCGTTTTATAGGTGCCTGCTTCCGTTACGCCAAGATGCAGCGGATAATCCACCAGCCGCGATATTTTTCGGTAGGCATGAATGCACACTGGCGCAGAGGAAGATTTGATAGAAACCACAATATCCCTAAAACCGGCTTTTTCCAGTATCCTGATATTTTCCATAGCGCTTTCCACCAGCGCGTCCGCTGTGGGGCCGCCAAAGCGCTCCAATATCTCCGAAGAAAGCGATCCCGCATTTGCGCCCACTCGAATAGGTACACCATGCGCTTTCGCCGCTTCCACCACACGCATAATTTCTGGCTGGCCGCCTATGTTGCCAGGATTGATTCGTATTTTGTCCGCACCGTTTTCTATAGCAGCTACTGCCAATTCGTGATCGAAATGGATGTCTGCAACAAGTGGAATGCCTATTTGCGCTTTTATTTTAGGGATAGCCTGTGCACTGGCTTCATCTGCCACCGCACAGCGCACAATATCACAACCAGCCTCTTCCAGCGCCTTTATCTGTGCCACTGTTTGCTGCACTTTTTTGGTGTCTGTATTGGTCATAGACTGTATAGCCAGTGGGTTTCCCCCGCCAATGGTTACATTCCCTATTTTTACTTCCCTTGTTTGATTCATTGCCACCCCAACCCTTTTTTGTGTTCTTTGTTCACCGATTAAAAAGATGCCCCCTATGCCGGGGGTATCAATCGTCCAATATCCTGCACCACCAAAAAAACCGCAAGCACAATAATAGCGGCCATACCTATAAAGTTTAGTATTCCCTCCACTTTATCCGGTACCGGCTTTTTGCGCACGCCTTCTATGGCATACATCACCAGTTTTCCACCATCCAGCGCAGGTATTGGCAGTAAGTTGATGATAGCCAAATTCACACTAATCAGCGATACCAACATCAAAACCATTCTATAGCCACTTTGCACCGCAACGCCCACCACTTGTGCCGTACCCACAATACCGGCCATATTCTCCGCACCTTGGAATGTGAAGAACAACTTCCCAAGCGCAGTTAGTATCTCACGCATTTGCAAAAAAATCCATTTAAAGCTAAGAGCAATCCCTTCAAAGAAATTAAAGGTTTTGGGTGTAAGGGTGAAATTTGTTCCCACCAAACTTTCCGCCGCAGCGCTGGGCACATTCACCTCAAAAGTTTCATCCCCACGCACAATTTGCAGGGGCAGCTCTTCTTTAATCACAGAACGCTGTGCATCCTGCCAATCGTAGAATAAATCCAGCTGTATCCCATTGAATTTTTTGATGATATCACCATCTTGCAATCCCGCTTCATAGGCAGGGCTTCCCGCTGTTGCATCCTTTATCTCAAACTGTACATCGCCCGCAGTCATCAGCAGAATTGCCGTTAGCACAATTGCCACTACAATATTCATAGCTGGGCCTGCTAAAATGGTAAGCACACGCGATTTTATGGATGCGGCGCGCAAATCCCCCGGCTGCGGTTCTTTTTCAATATCATCTGCAAAGCGCACAAATCCCCCGGCAGGAATGGCTCGCAATGAAAACTGTGTTTCGCCCTTCCCCCATTTAAACAACCTCGGGCCAAAGCCAATAGAGAACTCATCCACCTTAATTCCACGTTTTCTTGCAACAATAAAATGACCAAACTCGTGTGCCACTATCAGTGCAGTTAATATCAATAATGTTGAAACAACTGTTATTACTATATTCAATCAGTACGCTCCTTTAATATATTCACGAACGCTTTTATCCAGCTCCAGTATTTCCGAAACATCGCTTGGCCTCACATTGGAAAAATGCTGCATTGCATCCTCTATCATTTCACTAATTCCACCAAAACGAATGCGTCCAGTCAGGTAATACTCCACCGCCATTTCATTCGCACTGTTATAAACCGATGTTGTTTTTCCCGCAATGGCATCATACGCTAGACGCAAGCAGGGAAAACGCTCCATATCGGGTTCTATAAATTCTATTGTACCAAGTTTTTTGAAATTAAGTGGTTTATTCACAGTAAATTCATACATATTGGGATACAGCATCGCTTTTTGCAAAGGCAAACGCATATCAATAGGCGCAAACTGTGCCAGCACGCTGCTGTCTAACATTTCCACCATGGAGTGAATAAGGCTTTGTGGCTGCACCACCACTTCTATCATTTCCATAGGCGCACGATACATATAGTGAGCCTCTATTACTTCCAGCCCCTTGTTGGCCAGTGAAGCAGAATCTATCGTAATTTTCTTACCCATTGCCCAATTAGGGTGCTTCAACGCACGCTCTATAGGGGCATTGTCTATTTCCTCTTTGGAAAGATGCAAAAATGGCCCACCGGAAGCAGTGATCCAAATTTTGCTTACATTTGTCAGGTCATACTGGTCGCCAAGGCATTGGAAAATGGCGGAATGCTCGCTATCCACCGGCAGAACTTGCGTGCCTGTTTCGTCCATCAATTTGCGCACTACATCCCCACCGCATACCAGCGATTCCTTGTTGGCCAGCGCTACGGGAATGTGATTTTCAAGGCATGCCACAAAAGTGGATAAACCCGCCATGCCCATTACTGCCAAAACCACCATATGCGTTTCCACCGCCAAAGCCGCTTGCTCCAACGCTTTTGCTCCGCTAATAATTTGCGGCTGATAACAAAGCAGGCTTTCCAGCTTGCTGGCATCTGCATTGGCACCAGTTAGTGCCAGCACCTGCGGGCGAAACTCATTTGCCGCTGCTGCCAAAGCTTGTACATCGTTATTGGCACTTAGGCAAACCACTTCAATTTCTTCTTTAAATTCTCGCGCAATATCTAGGGCCTGCGTTCCCACAGAGCCAGTTGCTCCCAATATAGCAATTTTTCTCAAAACAATCTCCTAAAAAACCATAAAGTACTTTAAAACAAACAGCACTGGAATACAAAATAAAATGCTGTCCATCCTATCTACCACCCCGCCATGACCGGGCAATAGCTTGCCAAAGTCTTTCACGCCCAATGCACGCTTCATTAACGAGGCAGAAAGATCGCCAAATTGAGCAACTGCGGCCAAAAGCCCTCCTGCCAGCATATAAACAGCCAAAATTTGAGGTATTCTACTAAATATAGCCCAAATCACCACCGCTGCAACCACACCGCCCACAATACCTGCCACACTTCCCACCACTGTTTTCTTGGGGCTAATTTCCGGACACAGCTTTTTTTTGCCAAAAGCCATGCCAAAAAAGTAAGCAAAGGTGTCTGTAAACATAGCGGGCAAAAACAACATCAGCAACAATACCAGCATGGCCTTGTATGCGTCGCCCATGCCCATATAGCTTTGCTGCCATATAATCAACGTGTAAAGCAAAACAAAAAACAACTGTGGGTAGGCCATTGTAAATAAAGTATTAAATACACTTTCTATATTGTGCTTCTTGGAAAGAACCACCATTACAAAGCAGGCCAATACAAAAAGCACAAGTAACATGACTACAAACATGGCATCCATACCCATGCTGCCGCCATCCATCGTGGAGGCAAAGGACAGCAAAAACAGCAGTACCATTAGTATGGTAAAAACATAGCTAACTGTTTTTATAACTGGTTTTCCATTTCCATCCATAGCACGCACTATTTCAAACTGACACATGCAAGCCAGTGCCACCACGAAGATAGCCAACACCCAGCCCTGTAAAAAAATTGCCAATGCCACAAGTACCACAATGGGTATTGCCACAAGTATTCGCTTTAGCAAATTATATTCCCCCATAACGACGCGTTCGGTTTTGATATTCCAGCAGCGCCTTCTTGTATTCCTGTTCATCAAAATCCGGCCAATAAACCGGTGTAAAATAAAACTCTGCATAGGCCAACTGATACAATAGAAAATTAGACAAACGCTCTTCCCCACTTGTGCGTATCATAAAATCCGGATCTGGCTGCCCTGCAGTATCCAAATAATCAGATATTGTGGCCTCTGTAATATCATGCAAAGCAAGTTCGCCATTCACTGCCTTTTCAGCAATTTGTTTCACTGCACCCACAATCTCCAAACGCGAACCATAGTTCAGTGCAATGTTCAGGGTCATCCCTGTATTGTTTTTGGTTTTTTCAGAAGCATTTTTCAAAACATCTTGTACACGCTGTGGCAAAATGGAACAATCGCCTATTGTCCGAAATACCACATTTTTTTGATGCATTTCATCCAACTCTTGTGTTAGAAACTCTATTAGCAAGTTCATCAATGCTCCCACTTCAGATTTTGGACGCTTCCAATTCTCTGTGGAAAATGCATACATAGTAAGATACCGAATGCCAATATCGGAAGACATACGAATAATGGTTTTCACCTTACCCATACCAGCGCGATGCCCCATTGCCCGCGGCAGCAAGCGTTTCTTCGCCCAGCGGCCATTGCCATCCATAATCACCGCCACATGCTTGGGCAGGTTTTCCATATTCAGCTCTGTTTGCTCTTGCTTCTTCCCAAACAGCAAAATACACCTCTTCTCAACAAGTATCCCAAGGTCTGTTAACCTTGGGACTCCTTGTTCGTTATATCCGTAATAAAACCGCACACCGTAAGATGATACACGCCGTCCGGCGCTTGCACAGCCCGCACCACCCGCATAGAATCCGCAGTATCATAAGGCTTTGCAGAATCGTATTGAATTACGCTGCAGGCTAAATTTCGCTCATGCAGCATGCGTTTGGCCTCATCCACCGCAAGCCCCAAAAGCATCATATTTCAGTAATTTCCTTTTCTTTCAGCTCCAGCAATTCATCTACTTTTTTAATTTTTTTATCTGTAATATCCTGTATTCTCTTCTCCATCGCTGTAAACTCATCCTCCGGAAGAATACCATCTTTCTTTTCTTTTTTAAATACTTCATTGGCATCCCTACGAATGGAACGAATGGCTATTTTCGCTTCTTCCGCACGTTTTTTAGCCAGCTTTACCAGCTCTATACGTTTTTCGCCCGTCACTTCCGGAAAAACCAAACGAATCACTTTCCCATCATTTGCCGGGTTGATACCCAAGTCCGATTTTTGTATGGCCTTTTCCACTTCCGAAAGCATATTGGCATCCCAAAGAGAGATAGCCAGCATACGCGGTTCGGGAGTCGAAACGTTTCCCACCTGTGGGATGGGCGTCATGGTTCCGTAATAATCTACCATGATGGTATCCAGCAGCTGGGCATTTGCCCTTCCTGCACGTATACCACCCAATTCTTTTTGAAAATTAACGATGGTTTTATCCATCTTTTCCCCTGATTTCACTATTGCTTCGTGCTCTGTATTCATACCCTACACCAATCCTTTCATCCTTCTATAGACCGAATTCATGCTAGTACTATTTTATATCATAGTATACCAAAAGGCAAGCGCATAAGCACTGCCAAAACAATCGCCTTGCCAACTTTTTTACAAAATCAGTTGGAGATAAAATGCCTAGCTATTGTATGGTGGTGCCTATTTTTTCGCCACTTACCACTCGTTTTATACTGTTTTCCTCATTCACACCAAACACAATAATAGGTATTTTGTTATCCATGCAAAGTGTAATTGCTGTATTGTCCATCACGTGTAGTTCGCGGTTCATTACTTCCATATAACTGATATTTTCTATACGCTCGGCATTGGGGTTTGTTTTTGGGTCACTATCGTAAACAGCATCCACATTTTTAGCAAGCATTATCAGCTCCACTTCCATTTCAGCCGCACGCAGTGCCGCTGCTGTGTCGGTAGAAAAATAGGGATTACCCGTACCGCAGGCAAAAATAACCACGCGGCCATTTTCCAAATGCTTCACTGCCTTGCGGCGGATATATGGCTCTGCAATTTGCCTCATTTCTATGGCTGTTTGCACGCGTGTTGCCTGCCCCTTCTCCTCTATGGCATCCTGCAAACCCAGCGCATTAATCACAGTTGCCAGCATTCCCATATAATCGGCAGTTGCTCTATCCATACGTTTACGCGCTTCTGCACCGCGCCATATGTTGCCGCCACCTACAATAATACCCACTTCTACGCCAGCATTTGCAATTTCAATAATTTGATCCGCAATATTTCCTATAATATCAAAATCCAACGGCCGATTCTTTTCGGAGCAAAGCGCTTCTCCACTTATTTTCATAATGACCCGTTTATACTTAGGTTCCATAGTTCCCTCCATACTGAGAATTTCGTATTCAACACATTTTTTTGTATATGAAAAAGAGAACATATCCACTATGTTCTCTTTTCTATTCATTTTAAAGACCAGATTGTTCTGCCACTTCCTTGGCAAAATCGTCCTGCCTTTTTTCCAATCCCTCGCCCATCTCGTATCTTACAAAGCGACGAACGGATATTTTTTCACCAATTTTGGCCACTTGATCTGTAACCAGATCAGCCACACTCTTATCCGGATCTTTTACAAAAGGTTGATCCAGCAAGCAGATTTCCTTTTTAAATTTCTTAATTCGGCCTTCCACCATTTTTTCAACAACATTGTCCGGCTTGCCTTCGTTCTTCGCCTGTGCTATCAGAATTTCTTTTTCTTTGGCCAATACTGCCGGGTCTATTTCTTCTTCCGAAACATACATCGGGTTCGTGGCAGCAATGTGCATTGCAATATCGCGTACAAACGCTTTAAAATCATCTGTTTTGGCAACAAAGTCGGTTTCACAATTCACTTCTACCAGCACGCCAATTTTACCACCCATGTGAATGTAAGAATCCACAACGCCTTCTGCAGCAATTCTGCCCGCTTTTTTTACAGCAGCGGCCAATCCCTTTTCGCGCAACAGCTCGCTGGCTTTTTCCATATCTCCATTTGCTTCGGTAAGAGCATTCTTACAGTCCATCATGCCTGCACCAGATCTTTCGCGCAGTGCTTTTACATCGCTAGCTGAAATAGCCATATCTATCTTCCTCCTTACGCTTCTTCTACAACTTCACTTGCAACTTCAACTGCCTGCACGTCAGCCACTGCTTCCGGCATCATTTCCTTTGCAATTTCATCTTTAATCTCCTCAGCAGCTTGTGCTTCCGCTTCCTCTACAGAAGTTTCGGGGGCACTTACAGCTTCCACGGTTTCGTCTTCCATCTGCTCGCCCTGACGGCCTTCCAGCACAGCATCTGCCATTTTGGATGCAATCAGTTTTACCGCACGAATGGCGTCATCATTGCCTGGAATGGGGTATTCTACCTCATCCGGGTCACAGTTTGTATCTACAATTGCCACTACCGGAATACCCAATTTTTTGGCTTCCGCTACAGCAATGCGTTCTTTTCTGGGATCTACAATAAACAGCGCACCGGGAATTTCCTTCATATCACGGATACCGCCCAAGTTCTTCACCAGTTTTTCTTTTTCGTGCATCAACTGAATGACTTCTTTTTTGGGAAGCAACTCAATGTCGCCATTGGTCTCCATATTTTCAATTTGGTTCAGGCGGTTCACCCTACTGCGAATTGTTTTGAAGTTTGTTAGCATACCGCCCAGCCAACGGTTGGATACATAGTACATACCGCAACGTTTTGCTTCGGCCTCTATAGAGTCTTGCGCCTGCTTTTTTGTTCCCACAAAAAGAACAGACTTGTTGTCCATTGCAATATCACGAATAAAGTAATATGCTTTTTCCACTTCTTTTACTGTTTTTTGCAGGTCTATAATGTAAATTCCGTTTCTCTCCGTAAAGATAAAACGCTTCATTTTCGGGTTCCACCTGCGGGTTTGATGCCCAAAGTGAACGCCTGCCTCCAAAAGTTGTTTCATAGAAATCACTGACATAATAAAAATCCTCCTCGTTATATGCCTCCCCATACAGTTTATTGCAGGCGTAACCACATTGTGGCACGAGCGCCCGTCTCCATATGGGTGTGTTATCGCGTGCTATTATATCACAGCCATGCATTGTTTCGCAAGCTTTTATATTGTCCCTGCCTGCTGCTACCTGCTGCTTTATTCATCCTCTTCGTCTTCTTCATCGTCTGCATAGTAAAGCTGCTTGAAAATTTCCCACAATTCATCCAGCTCTTCCTCCGAACCAATAGGCATATACAATTCGCCTTCTTCGCCATCCTCTTCTATGCGCATGATCAACACTTCACCCACTTCAAAGCCTTCAATATCTTGAAAGGGGGTAAATGCAATGAAAAACTTGTCTTCTACCTCAAAGGTAAGCAAATGTTCAAACTCCAGAACATTGCCAGCTTCGTCCAACATCTCTATTTTGTTTGTATCTTCTGCCATATCTTTTCTCCTTATTTTATGCCACTAAAGGCTAAAGCTCTGTGCATCCATATATCCTTGCAAAATTACCACTGCAGCAATTTTATCTACTACTTTTTTGCGTTTTTTTCTGCTCACATCCGCTTCCAGAAGGGTATTTGTTGCACTCCTTGTGGAAAGTCTCTCGTCCCAATACACCAGTTTCAAGCCAGACTGTTGCTCTAGCTTACTTGCAAAGGCCTGTACCTTTTCTGCCTGCGGCCCCAATGTGCCGTTCATATTCTTTGGCAAGCCACACACAATGGTGTCTACATCATATTGCTTTATAAAACCCAGCAAATAATCAATGTCTGCCTGTTCTTCTTTGCGGGTATAGGTTTCTATACCCTGCGCTGTTAACATTAGCAAATCCGAAACCGCAATGCCTATACGCACATCACCAACGTCCAGTCCCAATAGCCTTCCCACTCTACGCCTCCATTTTTACAAACAATAACACCACAACCAAACCCGTTGTACCAATGTGTGGATTTGCACTGCGGTGTATCAATTTATCCTCTTGCTATCCATGTTTATCAAAGATAAGACCCTCAATCCCTTGCAGGACAGTTTGTTATATTTGATTGATATAAAAGCTAACCAATTCTTCCAGCAACTCGTCCCTATCTACACTGGCAATTAACGAGCGTGCATTTTTATATCCGGTAATATAGGTAGGATCGCCGGACACAATATAGCCAATCAACTGATTGACCGGATCATACCCCTTCTCACGCATGGCTTCACTCACAATTCTGATAATGCCGCGCACCGGATTCTCCAGCTCCTTGTCAAAGGAAAACTGCATCGTTTTATCTAATTCAGACATCTGTTTTTCTCCATCCTTTACAAACCTCTATATAAAGTTAATTATATACGAAGATGTTCCATTTGTAAATTGGCAATCAACAGAACACCAAGACAGGATAACCAACACTTACTTTTCGTAAGGATTATCCCGCATCTTCCAGCTTGGGAAGCTGCGGTTTTTTTACAATTGTTCCTTTGTTGGTTGCCGATATGTCACTGGCTATCTTTGTGCTCTCTTTCCCATTGTAGCTATACAAGTTCCCCCAAATGAATCCATCTTCCAGATAAATATTCCCTATGTATTCAAGCTTGTTATCCGCTATGTATCCACCCCTAAACATTAAATTGACACTGTCTTGAAATACATCACTGCCAATTTTTTGGCTTTCGCCATCTTTATAATAGTATAATTCCCCTTTTTTACGTGGATATTTCTCGTTCTCATCGCCTGGCGCAATAGAAGCATCTTTTAAGTACACAGCGTTCTTTCCCTCAATATTCATATGTACAGAGTACGGCAACACATTTGTGTCTACTTTTTGCGCTTCTCCCTTTTCGTACATGTAAATCATCCAAGTCTCTGCATCTTTTTTGGCATACCAAATCACAGATCCATTTTTCGACAAATTACTCCATACTACATCACTAGCAACTTTTACTTCATCTTCAATGCGCCGCCCATTTAGTTTGCCCATAAAGAGGTTCGCACTATCGTCTGTATATGTGACTATATTATTATAAATGTCAACACTCCACGAGCTTTCTAGGTTTGCAGTTACTTTGTCCTTCTCCCCCGCAAGATCTACCACGTATAAGGTATCTGTTCCCGACTTTTCTGTGACTACCAACAAATGCTCCAACGAGTCCGTATACCCACTGTTGTAGTTGTTATTTCCCATCACATTGAAAATGCTATTTCCATCTACCCGTATTTTATCCACACGCCCCTTTGCGTCTATATAATAAAACTCCGGCTGATAGGAATCTATCACAGCCTCACTTCCGTCTGTAAGATAAAGCACCTTACAGTATGGGTAACTGTCTTCACCGGAAAACACTTTATCTGCGTCCCCTTTTAAATAAGCATATACATCATAGGGAATGTCATCTGTGATTTCCTTGCCCTTTCTTTCCCCTTGCAACTGCCAAACCACCATATTTCCTTCATCCGGCACGCCATTGATGCCCAAGGTCATATCATCTCTTGCATTGCCTAATACTTGGCTTGTTCCGTCTACTCCCACCAATACAAGCTCTCCACCGGTATTCACATAAGCAAACTGCTTGTCGTTTTGGGAGTTTCGGTACTCAAACTCTGTATTGTATTTACTTGTTTGAGAATCGAACAATTCTTCAACCTTACCCGTTTTACAGTCATAAAGCATACTTTTACTAGGAGGGATAAATTCTTCTCCCAACTCATTTTTATACAGAAGCTTTGCTTCTTCCAATGTATTTTCATAACGTTCTTCAAAGAATTCCTTTATGAAATCCATTGTAACCAGAGTGTTAGCATCCTCTTTTTTATAGTGGTCATAAATAGCCTGAAAGACTGTTTCTATTGTTACTTCACCTTCCAGTTTTGTAAAAACAACATAGCGGTTTATTGGAAAATTAAGCAGCGCTTCCACATTTTCATCCACCTTTGTTTTTTCCATTGTGTTCATATTCACCACATACAACGCTTGATCCTCATCCAAAACAGCCATATTGTTGCCAGCATTGTTAATTATCATAGTGTCTGCCAACAAATCCACTTCTTTTATCTCGCCACTTTTAGATAACAACACTGCCCCATTGTCTTTTTTATAATATACATTATTAGGATTGGAAAAATACTCGCTATCTTCTCCACCGCCGACACGAACTCCCGGCAAAACAAAAAACACCAGAAGCAAAACAATCGCAGCAACAGAGGCGGCAACGCCTACCAAAATGCCCATTTTATTCTTAGGCTTCTTTTCTTCTGGTACAGGTTCCTTTTCAGTGGGTGTTTCTGGTATGATTGTCGGCTGCTCATTAACATCCATTGCATTTTCACCAGAGTTTTCAGTGTTCATAAAAGTATTCTCCATCATGCACCTCAACTGTCTTATTATAAAATTGTATGACTGAATGATATGTTTTATATTTGCAAAAAATGTAAAAGCTGTGCTAAATCCGAAATGAAATCCTCACTTTACATTTAATTCAAATTTTAACCTAATTATACCCGCTTCACTTTAAAATGTAAACATCTGTACGCAACAATCTATTTTAATTACTTACATATCTTAACCAACTGCTGTACAGTATAGGCAAGTTGCTCTGCCGTGGTAGTGGCACCCAGTGTAAAGCGCAAAGCATGCATAGCACGCTCTTCTGTTAAACCCATTGCCCTAAGCACATGGGAGGGTGTAACACCGCCAGTCATGCAAGCAGAGCCAGCCGAGCACTCTATCCCCGCCATATCCAGTGCCACCAGTGCTGCACTTGCCCCTACTGGCAGGCACACATTCGTGTAGTTGTTCAGGCGGCTTTTCGAAGAGCCATTAAAGCTTACCCCCGGCAATGTTTCTTTGATACTCTGTTCAAAACCATCTCTCAATGCCTTTAGCCGCAACTCTTCGTGTTCCATTTCGTTTACAGCCAATTCCAACGCTGCCGCCAGACCCACAATACCTGCCACATTTTCAGTACCCGACCGCAACTCTCGTTCCTGCTTGCCACCATAAAGTAGCGGCGCTATTTTCAAACCAGCTTTTATGTATAACACACCCACGCCCTTAGGCCCATAAAATTTATGCCCCGAGATGGTAAGCAGGTCGAACACAGAAGCATTCAGCCTTTTATGCCCAACTGCAGCCACTGCATCGGTATGGAACAGCACACCCTTTTGGTGTACTGCCTCTGCAATTTCCTCTATAGGGTTTATGGTACCCACTTCGTTATTGGCCGCCATCACCGACACCAACACGGTATCCTGCCGTATTGCCTGAATTACCTGTTCTACAGAAACCCCGCCATAACAATCTACAGGCAAATAGGTAACCTCATATCCTTCCCGTTCCAAGGCTTCACATACAGAAAGCACCGCATGATGCTCTGCATTTGTAGTAACGATATGCTTACCTTTACATGCATTGGCATGCATCACTCCGCGCAATGCCCAATTATCGCCCTCTGTGCCACCGGAAGTGAAGTACACTTCCCTTGGAGATTTCGCATATAGCAACTCCGCTATCTTGCTTCGGGCACTCTCAATCGCACGCTTGGCTTCCC
Organism: uncultured Christensenella sp.; assembly: GCA_964592125.1. Lineage (GTDB taxonomy): Bacteria > Bacillota > Clostridia > Christensenellales > Christensenellaceae > UBA5399. Next base: position 5,876 of record CAZQBV010000004.1, on the reverse strand, counting down.
GCGCGCTGGCATAAATACCCGAAGGATTACCAAACCGCTCCTTCAAATATGGCAACATACATAAAAAAACTTCATCTTTAATGTATGAAGTTGCAGCATAATCCAAATAAACCTTTTCCATAGCTTTATACCGTAATAAACGAGCCCATAGCACCGGTATGCCCCTTGTCCCGTCTATGAGAATAGAACAAATCTTCCCGGCAATAGGTACACAAATTGGCGCAGGTAATGTTTTCTTCCGGCACACCTGCCGCTTCCATCTGCAACAATATTGCAGCCTGCATATTTACATACTGGGCATCTTCACGAACCTCTATTGTTTCGTTTCCGAATTTTTCTTGGAATGGATTTGCAACATCTTCCTTCACTTCAAAGCAACAGTTCATTATATGCGGGCCTATCCCCACAAGAATGTCCTGCGCACGGCTATCATAGTGTTCTTCAAACGCCTTTACCACTTTATAGGGCAACCCTGCATACACACCCTTCCAGCCAGCATGCACCACACCCACAGCTTTGCTTGCTTTATCCGCAAAAAAAAGCGGCACACAATCCGCATGCAACGTAACCGCAGTTACTTGCGGCGCATTTGTAAGCATTGCATCACAAAAATCAAAATCAGATTCTCGTATGATTCCCTTCCCTGCATCTTGCTTTACCGCAAAGTGAATACCATCTCCATGTGCATAGTTCACCAGAGCAAGCGATTCATATGGCACGCCTAAAGCAACACACACACGCCTGTAATTTTCTTGTTTGTTCGCCTTGTTGGCTTCCCGCGTTTTGCTGAGGTTCAAGCTAGAAAATTCGCCGGGGCTTACCCCTCCCAACCTTGTGGTAAAACAATGCTTAGTAAATCCATTTTCTTCAAATTCGGGAATAGTAAGATAATTCAGGCCATTGTGGTCATTTTTTTTAAATCCACTTTTCATAGTTTTCCCATACATATTATTTATCTGTTAACAGCTTGTTTAGCTCTTCCTTAAATGTATTGATATCTTTAAACTGGCGATATACCGATGCAAATCGCACATAGGAAACCTCATCCAACTCTTTCAGCCCACGCATAACAATTTCACCAATTTCGTGAGAGGTTATTTCATGCCGTGGTGTGTTGTAAATTTCCCGCTCAATTTCATTTATCATCTGTTCAATATCCGCATACGTTGTTTCCCGCTTTTCCACAGCCTTTACAACGCCACGTTTTATTTTTTCTATATCAAAACTTTCCCGCTTGCCATCTTTTTTAATTACAAAAATAGGCAGGCTCTCTACTTTTTCATATGTTGTAAAGCGCTTTCCACATTGCAAGCATTCCCGCCGCCGCCGAATAGAAGACCCATCCTCTACCGGCCTGGAATCCACCACTTTACTTTCGCCATGATCACAAAAAACACACTTCAAAGCATTCTCCCCCTTAAGGCTACACTATATTGTGTGTATTATACCATAAAAAGGCTAAAAGTTGTACTTAAACTATTGTAAATAGATCCCAATTGTTTCTAATTTTCTTTAGCACTTTGCTTTCTAATTTTGAAATGCACGACTGCGATACATTTAGTATTGTTGCAAGCTCCGCCTGCGTATGCTCTTGGTTGTTGTTCAACCCAAAGCGCATTTCCATAATATACTTTTCCTTTGCATGTAGCGCATTTAATGCCAAGTTAATTTTGCTTCGCATTTCTTTTCGCATTATTTCTTCCCATACCAATTCGTCTCCCACGGAAACTACATCCGATAAATAGATGCTCTCCCCTTCGCCATTTGTAGCAAGAGGTGCCTCTAGAGATACTTCCTTGATGTGGCGGTTGTTTTTTCTAAAGTACATTAAAAATTCGTTTCGAATGCAACGAATCGCAAAACTGGATGGTTTTACCCGTTTGTCCGGGTCGAAATAATTCATTGCTTTTACCAATCCCAAGTTTGCAATCGACACAAGATCTTCAAATTTATTGTAGTCACTTGCATATTGTTTTGCCGCATAATACGCAACCCACAAGTTGCACATCACAAGATCTTTTCTTGCAGTTTGATCGCCCTTGCTCAATCGTTCTATAGCATTTTTTTCATTTTGAAGCAATATATTTTTTGCCACAACTACTGTATTTGCAAGCTTATTCATTATGTACCTCATCGCAAAAAATTTATTTACATAAATAATAACGCTTCATTTTAACGTATTTTGTAGGTTGGTGTAGGCAAGTTAAAAATTTACATTTTATACTAATTCTTGATTAAAAACGTTACAAGTTTTTAATCCGTGCCATAGGCACGAAGCACGAAACACTTTTGTGTTTTGTGCTAAGAAAGCCGTTCAATACTGATCTTTCCAAACAGCGAGCTGTTTGGATGCCGCATCATATGCGGCTATAGAAATCATTGCTTTTGCAACGATTTCTATTAGAGATTAGTATTATTGCATACGTTTTCAGTTGAACGACACAGGATGCCAACAGAAAAACGACACCACTTAAAAAATAAAATGCGGTGTCGTTTGGTAATAGTGCTGTCGCTTTATTTCGTTGCTATTCTTATGCTTTCCACAATCCGTGCAAATTGCAGTAGGCAAAAACTTCATATTTATCACCATGCAATTCAAATTCAGCACTTGGTGAATCGCCCGGCTTTAATATCTCACGGTGTGTGCATTCTGGCTCCTCAATTACCACCCATTGAATCCAATGCTCTTCCGTCATAGGATGCTCTACACTGCCCACTTTCACCTTCAGCAGATTTCCTTCCTTTTCATATACAGGTACATGCTTTTCCTTCGCAGCATCCACAGTATTGGGAACCAGCCTTACCATTGGTTTGTTACAACATACCAATTCTCCTCCACCATCGTGCATCAGTCCAACAATATTCCCACATACCTCACACCTATAAAATGATCTCTCATTCATTTTCTTGCCTTGCCTCCTTCATTTGTATGGATTGCATTTTAATGATTCTAATTTATATAATAAACTGCCCACGCACAGTTAAACCTTCGGAAAATACGAATTATATTCCAATTTCTCCGAATCGGGAAAAAGATATTCATGAATATCCAAAAAATAATCGTCTGTCATACTTGCAATATAGTCTACTACAATCTGATTGGGCTCCTCTTTTAAATAATGCTCCTCCATCTTATCCGCATCTCGAAAGCCTTTGAATGCTTTCTTAATATGATGGCGAAAAATCGGAGAATTTTCTTTGTTTTGCACTAGATCGTCATATAGACGGGTATAAATAGCACGAAACATGGCTTTTATTGTAGGGTATGGCTCGTTGGTATCCTGCGAAATATAAATCATTTTATAATTTACTTTCTTCTCATAATCCAATGCCGCAGAGTACTCGTTATCCAGTTTTAAATAGTTGTGACCATAGCTGTTTTGTACCAAATTGCCAATGATGTTGGAAATGAACTCTGAATTAGTTGCCCCCAAAACCTCATTCCTTGCAAATGAATTTTCAATCTGCAATCCTAAAATAGCAGCATCTTGCCTATCTTTTCCTAGATAGGCAAGAATATCGCTGATACGAACAACGCAGCCTTCCAAAGTACCGGGTACCAACGTCCCAATGGTATCTTTTTCCACATAACACGCCTCCACCCTACTATCAAACTCTTGAAAATATTCTTCAGGTGTATCGCTTTTGTAGCTGTAAGGGCAATATTCGCCCCTTACTTGTTCCCCATTGTGGCATAAAATACCATCCAAGGTTTGAAGGCTCAAATTCAACTGCAATATCTTATCCAGAATACGCACGCTATGCACGTTATGCCTAAAATATCTTCCTGTCCGTTCAAAATACAATTCGGATAAATAACGTTCCCCCGCATGACCAAATGGTGTATGCCCTAGGTCGTGCCCCAATGCAATGGCTTCTATTAGATCTTGATTCAAATTTAACATTCTGCCAATGTTTCGTGCAATTCTGGATACAATTTGCACATGAAGAATACGTCGTGATATATCATCATTCTTATAAAGTGAAAAAACCTGTGTTTTATCCGCATAGCGGTTGAAATAGCGACAGTGAAGTATGCGATCCGTATCCCTCACGTAATTTGGCCGCGCCACATGAAAAGTAATTTTTTTCCTGCGCATCGCATCCTTGTCTTTACTGGCATATGGCGACAGCGACTCCTGCTGTTCTTCCAAATTTTTATATAGCAAGTCAAACAGCTCTTTGGGGTAACGTTTAAATTTCCCTTTTTGTTCCATCGTTTTCTCCTTTGGAATGTTGTAATGCCTGCATGCACTGTACGCTATTTATACAGCAAGACATTATGCTTTCTCCACTGGCAATTTGTATTATATATATCATAACATTATGGACAATTGGATACAACTTGCAGATTTTAGTTTATACTATATAATAAATGTGTAATATAATATAATTTTTAGGAAGGAAAAAAACGATGAAAAAGACATTTGCTTTTATTTTGGCAACAATGCTTGTGGGGGTTCTGTTGCTTTCGGCCTGCTCCAAAGCACCCAAGGAGCCCTTCCCCAATTTGAAATTAAGCTATACCGGTACCATACAACGAATCAACACGCTGGATGAAAATGCTATGCTAGACATAGCCGATGATAACGGTACTGTGGTTTTCGTTGCTATAGCAACACCCAACACACCTGTATTTGCCGATGGGAAACTATCTAAATATGCAGATACTGCACTTTCCGAAGGACAACGTGTCGAAATTTACATGGCTGAAAACGCTCCTATGACGGCTTCTTTGCCACCGCAAGGTTCGCCAGACGGCATAGTATTGCTAGATAACAATTAAGTACTTAATAAATTCGCACACTGTTAAACTTCCATTGAAAAGTGGAAGTTTCTTTATTTCACACGTTGTGTTTTTATTTATTATTAACAGATTATTCATATTATGTATATGTGTATGGGGTAATTATCCTATAAATATTATTTTAAAAGGAGATTTAGATTATGGCAGGATTAATTCCATTTGGGCACAACAACCATATTGCTAGGTCTAACACTTTTGGTGAGATTGGAGATTTCATGAATAACTTTTTCCGTTCTTCAGAATTTTCCAGTTTTCCTGTAGACATCAAGGATAAAAAGGATCACTACGAAGTGGAAGCTGAACTTCCTGGCTTGCATCGTGAAATGATTGACCTTTCTGTAGAAGATGGCTATCTTACCATTAGTGCAAACCAACAGGAAGAAAAGGAATCCGAACAGGACGGCTATGTGCTAAGCGAGCGTCGCAGCGGGCAGGTCTCTCGTTCTTTTGCCTTAAATAATGTAGACGAACAAAAAGTAACAGCCGAATACAAGGATGGTATACTAAAAATAATTCTTCCCAAAACTAAGGAAGAAAAACCAAACTATCGCAAAATTGAGATTCGTTAGGCTATAATAAAATATAGAAACTTTAAATAGTATTTAAAGAGCAGCTTTCCAAAACAATACGCAAAGAAAGTTGCTCTTTTATATATCTGTTTTTCAACTGCGTTTCCCTTTAAAACAATTTGTACTAATTCCGATTTACCCCCTATTTCATCGCCCTAAAAAACAAATGAATGCAGCAACTTACTTCGTAATAAATCGCACGTAATATGCGTGACCCCCAAAAAGTTTTTTCATTTTCCGAGCGTAAAGCATTTTGGAACTGTCATATGGCTGTAATAAAAATATTGCTTTTGCGTTATTTCTATCCAGAATCAGTACTATGAAGAATTTTTCCATCAGTTTCATCATATTAAAAAAAACGCATTGACTTTTACTTATTCATATTATATAATAGTAGACGTTGTCAAAAAAGACAACAGCGTCGCGGAGTAGAGCAGTTTGGTAGCTCGTCGGGCTCATAACCCGGAGGTCATAGGTTCAAATCCTGTCTCCGCAACCAT
>CAZQBV010000003.1:0-67668 GCA_964592125.1 uncultured Christensenella sp. | reverse complement strand
TAGCACAAAACACAAAAGTGTTTCGTGCTTCGTGCCTATGGCACGGATTAAAAACTTATAACGTTTTTAATCAAGAATTAGTATAACAACAATTTGAGGTAATGACATGATAAAGTTAGTGATAAAGTGCATAATATTGATTACAATTCTAATTATTTGTCTTAACTTCATTTTCATAGGATGCTCCGCCTCCCATACACCAATGATAGGGCTCCTGCTTCATTCTTTTACATAGAAATGTACTTTTAACTTGATGATTTATTGATACAGTATTATACTACTTTTATTCTCTTCTACGAAAGGATACTATTATGCAAAAACCAAAAGAAATATTTTTAGATGTTCGCACTATGAATGAATATGATAGTGGACATATACCAGATACAATTCATATACCGTTGGACGAATTAAACGAAAAAGCTTTGGCGGCATTGCCAGACAAACATACGCATATCATTGTCTATTGTCGCTCTGGAATAAGAAGTGCCAAAGCCAAATCACTGCTACAATCATTAGGCTATACAAATATTACAAATTTTGGCAGCATTCAAAATTGGGAGGGTAAGATAGAGTTTTGATTTCAATTAATTCATGCAGAGTTGAAAAAGCGCTAAGTTCTAATACCTAGCGCTTTTTTTATTCAAGAAAAGTATTCGCTTATATCAATATTTACTGTCGTCATCATCTAGCAAATGTTCTTCCAAATCCATTTCAGGCTCGTAACTATTGCTATCGTAACTATTGCTATAGGATATGTGCGAATCAGCCTCATCATAGCTATCAACTGGATTTTCAATTTCTACACCTGTCAATTTAAACCGTTCTACCATTGATCGCATCAACTGTGCCTGACCAGAAAGTTGCTCCGAAGCGGCAGCACTTTCCTCAGCAGTTGCAGAATTGTTTTGCACAACAGCAGATATTTGATCCACACCTTGCGTAATTTGCGTAATAGCAGCCGCCTGTACTGTGGTACCCTCTGAAATGACAGCCATTTTTTCAACTATTTCATTTGTGCCCTCTACAGCAGTAACCAAGAATTGTGCTGTTTCTTTGGCAATTCTGGAACCATTTTCTACCGCCGCAATAGAAGACTCTATAAGGACTGCTGTGTTCTTTGATGCTTCTGTGCTCTTGGATGCAAGATTACGCACTTCATCCGCAACCACCGCAAACCCTTGGCCAGCAGCACCTGCACGTGCCGCCTCTACAGCAGCATTCAGCGCTAGTATATTGGTTTGGAATGCAATGTCCTCAATTGTCTTAATAATTTTGCCTATTTCAGAGGAGCTATCACTTATTTGCTGCATAGCATCCATCATTGCAGACATTTTTTCATTACTTTGGGACATTTCGCTGCCAACTATCTTCACACGCTTGCTTACATCTTCAGCATTCTCAGCATTCTTCTTAATACCTTCTGCTGCGTTGTTTAGCGTATCTGCCAATTCTTGAACAGTAGTGGCTTGCTGGGTAGCGCCTTGTGCCAGCTCTTGCGCGCCATTTGAAACCTGATGCGCTCCCGCAGAAACCTGATCAGACGACTGGTTGATATGGCCTAGTGTACTATTCAAGGAAAGCTGTATTGCATCTATGCTTTCTTTTACTGCTGCAAAATCACCGATATAATGACCTTGCATGGAACGAGTAAAGTCACCATCCGCCATAGCCGTAACCACAGCGGTTTGTTCTCCAATAACATTTTCTAAGGATTTTACCATGGAAGCCACTGCACGCGAAAGAACTCCTGTTTCGTCTTTCGCATCATACACCTTCACATCAGTATGCAAATCGCCTTCTTCCGCAATTTTTACCACACGCTCTACACAAGTATTAATAGGCCGAGAAATGCTTCTGGAAATAAATATTCCATAAATAACAGCAACCACCATCGCAACTGCAATAATAATGATTACAAGCATCATAGATGCGTCACTTTGCGCAGACAGTTCCTCACTTAATTGATCGCCATGCTCCATGATGGATTTCATCAGTGCCGACATATCCTTGTATATTGACTGATAGAGAGGATCTACTTCATCCCGGACATACGCTCTTGCTGCATCAACATCTCCACTGTCCACAAATTCTATCATTTTTGCTACAACTGTATCATATGCTGCCAATTCTTTATTTATCTTTTCAATCAGCTGCTTTTGGTCTTCCTTAGATACAACCGCCTGTACTTTGTCAAAACTTTCTATAAACGCTGCATTGCCTTCATCCAAACGCTCTTTTGAGCGTTTTACCATCTCGGGATCATCGGCAAAAAATGCCAAATCACGCAAGTTTGCACCAGCGTCAGTAACCAGTGTTAATGCCATTCCCATATCGCCTTGCGAAAAACCTTCATTTACAAGGGCTGATGAATAGGCTTTATCCATCTTCTTTGACATGATTACCGCGAAAACACCTGAAGCACTTGCAATAATGGCAATAATAACAAAAGATGCAATCAGTTTTGTACCAATCTTTAGATTCTTCATTCCCCAAACTCCTTATCTTGAACAGTATAAAATTTATATGAAAACAGTTTGCACTCATTGATATTTATATCAACACCCACAAAAATTTTAAACACAAAAAGCTTTTGACTAACATAAAACTAATTTCATCCTACTATTTATATAAAATAAAGTCAACCAATTAGAAAAATATTTATTTTTCATAGTCTATAGTTTACTAAATCGCAATCTTTGCATGAACGCCTTTTAATTCTGGTATCCTGCGTATCTAAGCACCCTATCTGCATAATCCCTTATCGACTGGGGCACTGTAAGATATTCAGGACTAGTGCTACTGGTAACTCCCCTACGCGCAATTTTGCCGGGGCCTGTGTTGTAAGCAGCCAATGCCAGCCTTACATCGCCATTGTATTTATTGATTAACTTAGTAACGTATTCTACACTACCCAGAATATTTTGCCGAGGATCAAACTCATCGGTAACCCCAACTTCTGCAGCAGTTTCTGGCATCAATTGCATTAACCCTTTTGCACCAGCATAGGAAACACATTCGTTGTTAAAATCGGATTCCGACTTCATTATGCCCAAAATTAGGTTGACCGGCATCCCATAGCGCTGTGATGCCTCATTTACATACTGCATATAAGGTGCTGCTTTTGTCAGGTCTCTTTCAGTTAAGCCTGTATTCGTGGGCATTCCACCTATAGAAGCAGCCCCTTGTGCCATTGTTTCTGCAATATTCATACTGCTGTTATAGGCTTGTGTAGCAAAATTGTTGCTAAGCACTGGTGTGCTCCCATTTATCGTATTTTCTAAAAAGATTTCCTTAGCAGTTACACTTTCCTGATCCAATAAACTGGCTGCAGCAGGAGTTACAGTATCCGAGGTGCTTTCAGGCATCTGAAACGCTCCTAATTTTTCCTGCAAAATTGCATCAAACATTTTTGAAGGGCTCTGCGATGCTTGCGTTATAGACAGGGGATCTCTTTGAAATTGGCTTATTCTTGTTTGAATATCTGCAATGCTCAACTAAATACTCCTCCTCAGCCCACTATAAACTCTTGCGGTATATAGATGGTTTAACATATTCTAAATCCGTTTTACTATTGAGAAGGCTTTCCGACATACCGATAAACAAATATCCCCCGGGCAATAAACTTTGACAGAATCTATTCGCCAAGGCCGTTCTTGTTGGAGCATCAAAATAAATCATAACATTCCTACAAAATATCAAATGAAACTTGCGTTTAAATTGAAAAACAGGCTCCATCAGATTAAACTTACGGAAAACCACCTCTTTTTTTAATTGTGGAACCACCTGGTATCTATCTTTATCCAGATTGATAAAATAACGCTTTTTCCATTCATCCGACAGCTTGGACATTCTGTCCTCTCCGTATATGCCAATTTTTGCAGCATTTAATACACGTTCGGAAATATCAGATGCCAATAGCCGCGTATCTAAAGATCCTTTTTTATTTTTAAAGTAATCATCCAATACCATAGCAATGCTATAAGGCTCCTCCCCAGAAGAGCAGCCTGCACTCCAGATAGAAATATTATTATCCTTCAGATTGGGAACAATTTCGGGTAAAATAGTATTGCGCATAAAATCGAAATGTTGTTCTTCCCGCATAAAATAAGTAAAATTTGTAGTTAGTTTCGATACCAGCATCGAAACATCTCCACCTGTTTTATCCGCAATCAAATCATCAATAAAATCAGAAAAAGTACTAAAGCCTCTCTGCTTCAGTACACCTTGCAAGCGCCCCTCTATCAAAGTGCGCTTTTGGGCTAGATTAATACCGAAATTATTGTACATAAAATCGCGTAATCTATGAAAATCGTTATCTGTTAACTGCATACAGCACCTGTATAATCATCAAAAACAAAAAACTTTTCGCAATCAATAATAAGTTGTATTTCATTTTTCCATTTTGCTATGCCTTTAATGTAGTAATCCATCTCGCTTGCACCCTTTATATTTTCCGGTGGCTTTGCGACTACATCATCACCAATGCGAGCAACTTCCTGAACTGAATCAACAATTACTCCCATAGAAATATCCTCATTCTCCAAAACCACAATACAAGTACGAGAATCATATTCTTTGGTTTCGTATCCAAACCGCATACGCACATCCATAATTGGAATAATGGTACCTCTCAAATTAATAATACCCACAATGCATTCTGGAATGCTGGGAACCTCTGTGATAGGCAACATTTCTACAATTTCTGTAATATATACAATCTCTATAGCATAAAACTCATCTTTAATATTGAATACTAAGTACCTATCTTTTAACGAGCTTTCTTCATCCCCCTGTACGGGTATTTGTATGCTTCCTGCTGCTTCAGCCATTCCGTTCCCCTCCATCTTATCAATAGTACATATCTACTAATAAACCTCTGATGTCGTCTATATCATCTAAAAGATTAATATTTTCTTTTTCAGCTTCTAAAACTTTTTGTGTCATATCATCCAACTTTGTGTTGATCTTTTTTATAATCACAAAAATTTTACTTCTTCCATTAAAACCCATTTTGCCTTCTTTTTCGAAAGCAAAGCCATTGCTTACCGTCTCATTTAAAAGCTTAGTAATCATTTCTCTATATTTCTGCATTTCAGCCATATCAGCTTTTTTGCCCAATTTGACACCTTGCTTTTCTATGTCTGCAATCAGCTCTTCAATGTGACCCAAGTATGCACTTTTCGATTCATTTGTTAGGTGGCGTTTAAACACCAACCCAGTACTCTTTGCAGCATCCGTCTCACTAAGCTCACTCTTTGCCGCATGATCCATTGCCGCAGAGTTCACATGATTAATTTTCATAAAATCTCTTCTCTGAGCATTCTATCGTTATTAGCGATTTTTGTCAATATTTGCAGCACTTTCTTCAACCATCTGTTTGGCATATGCGTCAATCACGCGAATAGAATCTTTGGTTGAACGCACCTTACTCATATATTCTTTCATAAGAGCATCCATTTTAGCCGCATTGTCTTCTTCCAGTTCATTTATCTGCTCAAATAGCTTTTCCCACAGCCATGCATGTTTCTCTCGTTCTACTTCAAATTGATCATCCGACTTGCCCGGTTGATCAATTATTTTATTTATTCTATTGATTTCCTCTATCACTGCATCACGCACTGCAACATTTTTTTGCAATTTAGAAACTTTTTCCTTCTCCTCAGGTGCATTCAAAATTTCCTGTATGTTTTTTGTTGCATCTAAAAACTTTTGCAATAAAGAAGATTTCTGCTTAACCAGCTCCACTTTGCTTTCCAATGCTCTACCCTTGCATTTCATCTTCAGTTTGGAATGTATTTCCCAAACTATTTTTGGCTTCCACCCAAGATTCCCTCAAGGTATTAAGCATATCAATCACCGGATCAATCTTTTCTGATTCTCGAGAGAAAGTAACATCCACTAGCTCATTCACCATAAATTGATACAAATCTAACAGATCTTTTGAAATCTCAATTTTCAGGTTCAAGCTTCGGATCAGCTCCAGTATAATTTCCTCTGCTTTTTCTATTGAAATCAGGAAATTTCTTGGCGATTCAGGCTCTGTTTCTTCCAAGTGAATTTTTGCCAACTTCAACTGCTTGATGCACCCATCATAAAGCATGATTACTAAATCAATTGGACTGGCAGTGGTAACATAATCCTGCTTATATCTATTTTGTAGGTTGGCTGTTGCGTAGTACATTACATACCTCCTTCACACACTGTGTGTATAGTGAATATGCAGGCAATACTAGACCTGCATATCAGATTCTAAATATTTAATTAGTTCCCAAAGAGCCAAGCTGTTGTGTAAGCCAAGAACTCTGCTGTTGGTAACTGGTAAGCAATGTTTCCATTTGTGCAAACTGCAGATAATAGCGTTCTTCCATCTGGTACATACGATCCAACATATCACTCATTTTCTTCTCGTTGTCGTAAATAGCTTTGTCTGTGTTCTTAATATTTGTTTTTGTTAGCGTATTTTGCGTGTCTGACAACTGATCAAAGTAACGCCCCAGCAGCCCAGATTCCGCACGCGCTACAGCTTTATCTGAAGAGGAAGAAGACGCGGCCATTACAGTGGCTACCGCATCAGGATTTTCCTTTAAAGCAGCACGGAATTTATCCTCATCAAATTTAATTTGGCCATTGTTTACCCAGTCGCCTGTGGTAAGGCCAATGTCATGAGGGGAAAGGCCTGTATCTCCTACCTTTTCAAACAAGCTCTGGCGCATTGTGGTTAGTAAGGAATTGATTGTGGTGTCATTCCTTAGCAAACCTTTTTTTGCCTCTGTCTCAAACTTCTCTATCTCTTTTTCGGACATCGCACTAAGTTCTTCTTGCGTTAGCGGCTCATAGTCAAAGTCCTTTTCTTCATGAATCCTATCATTCAAGCTTTGAACCAGCTTGTTGTATTCGGCTACAAATGCTTTTACTTTGTCTACAACGCTATCAATATCCTGACTGATAGAAAAGTTTATCATCTTATCGTCGTCAGCAGAATCCACCGTTGCCATGTTCGCTTTCAAGGTAAATTGAATGCCATCCAATACAAAGGAGTTGCTTGCCTGCTTCACTTCTTCGCCATCAATTACAATAACTGCATCTTTACCTGTGGTAGTACCTGCAGCAATACCAAAGAACGAATCTGCACCGCCAAAAGCATTTGTGCCACCTTTGTTTGAAACCGTTATTTTAGATGCTTCCCCTGTCTCACCACTGGTAAAGGTAAAGGAATCTGTAATCTGGCTATAGGACATCGTTACATTGATGTCGGCATCCCCGTTCACCTTGTCTATCATAGACTTTAGTGTGGTGGTTTTGGCATCAAATGAAAAGTCTTTGGACTTTGTTCCATCTGAAACGGTAAAGCTAAATTTACCACTTTCATCCAGCTGCAGCTTTATACCCATTTTTTCGGCAGCTGTAACAATGCTATCCTTATCCCTATCCACTGCTTCGTATTTAGAAAGAGTACCTGCTGCAATTCCTCCCAGCAAGCCCTTTTCCCCAAACACTTTGCCTACACTGTTTTCCAGCTTTAGCGCCGCACCAGAGCCACCGTTGTTGTTTCTGATGTAGAATTTATCTGCATTTTTGTCATAACTTGCAGTCACGTTCGCTGCAGAACCATTGATTTCTGCAAGCATATCGTCCACTGTCATTGTATTGGTCAGTGTAATTTCTACATCATTTATTTTCAGCTTTACCGCTCCGCCTACAAAACCAAAGCTATTGCCGGTTATGGTTTCCAGTTGAGCCAAGGTGGTGGTAGCCGGGTCAACCTTGTTTGTGGCATTCACTGTGCCCACAGCACCAAAAGCTTTGTTTGTACCAAACACTTCGGGGCCTGTGATGTTTTTCAATACCAATTTAGAGCTTTCACCAGCAGTTTTGCTGGTGAGTGTTATTTTTTCGCCTGCAAACTCCATTGTGACATTTGCTTTGCTGGATGCATTCACACTGTTCATAACATCCTGCAATGTATCGGTATGGTCAAAAGTAAATACTTCCCCATTGATGGAAAAGGAAACTTGTTCTCCCGATGCAATGCCAAAGACATCTTCCATAGTGCTGGCTGCGGTTTCACCGGTTAAAGCTGCACCTGTTGTTGATGCAACTAAATTTTTCCCGCCATCGCCTGAAGCAGATATATAACGATTGCGATGCTTCACACCATCAAGCTTTGCATAATCCGCAAGCGAAATGCCACTTATTTTATGGCTGGATATACTTGCGGTGGAGGTTGCCTTTATATCAACATATTTATTTTCTGTATAGTTTACTTTGTTTGCCTTATAAACACTTTTAGAAAGCACGTTGTCTGCACTCAAAGTGTTCATAAACTTGTCCCGGAATGTTTTTATTTGAGCATTGATATCCGTATAGGCACTCTTCTTCCATTCCAAGGTGGTTGTCTGCTTAAACACCCTGTCCAGCTTCATTTGCTCGGTCTTCATCAGTTTTTGAATCAAGCTATCTGTATCCATCCCGGATGCAAGGCCGGTTATCCTTGATGTTGAATAAGAACTTATTGGGCTTGTTGCCATAATATCCACTTCCTTTATCTAAATAATCAAATAACCAAACATTAATCTTCTCACTATTTCTTATATCGTAAGATAGCAGTGAAACTTTATCGTTTTTAGCAACTGTTTTTTGCGAAATATTGACCTTACGACATTTTGTGTTGATTTCATGCCCTAAATGATCCTATCAAAAAGCAGAAAAGCCCTTGCCCCTTGCTAGCCGCAAAAGGTGGACTTTCACATAAATCCGCATCATATAAGTAAAACATAGAACTACAAACCTGATTATACATGCACAAAATACTCCACATGTGGCAAGGTGCTTGCGCCATATACCGATGTGATATAGTCGTAGTTTTTCACCTGACGACCTGCCTGAGCAATTGCCACCCCTCTGGAGGGGTCGTACTGTCCATCCACCGATGGGCTTACTACCTGCAAATGCCCATGCCCAGCAGAATTTTTCCACGAAGTAATGGCTGGCATTCCCATATTGGCGTAGTACTGTGCCTCTTCTGCGGAAACTTTTGTCCAGCCAAAGGCTCGCCCAGTGCTATTGAGCCAATCGTTCACTTGGTTTGCATTCAGCTCCTTGGCACCGCCTGCGCCAGAAGAAACCGGTGCACCCGTTGCGCTATCTATATAGTGCGGCACTTCCGCACCCATTGCTCGCGTTACGTCCCATGCGAAGATATTGCAGTAGGTATCACCTATCCCCTGCTTATTCACAGCATAACGCTGATTTGATTCCACATTAAACTGGTTAATAACTGCACGATAAAGATCTGCACTGCGCTGCCCAACGTTGCTAGTAATTGCCGCATTGGCAACCGAAGCTGAATTTGTAGGGATTCCCTGGCTTGCCATATTGGCATAGGTCTGCGCAGATGCATTGGCATTGTTGTAGCCCATTGTAGCAGCATTGTTTCCATTCAAGCTATTTAATAGGTTGTTGTTTTGCCCATTGTTGTTCTGCTGTGCCAAAAGCAACAGTACCATCATCATCATTATGTTGGATTCGGAAGATCCACCCATACTATCCATACTGCTACCGCTGCCCATGCCCATTAGTCCGCTTAAAGCAGAGCTGGTATCGCCACTTCCTCCCAAACCAGAAAAATCGCCAATGCCCGAAGCCATATTGGCTGTATTGCCAGCCATCATACCGCTTAACATTTGCGAAAATGAGTTTGTAAGATTGTTACTGTTATTTGCAGTCGGGAGAGCATTGCCTAGATTAGTCAAAGATGGAGTTTGCGAAACACCACTTGCATAATTATTGTTGGCATTGCCACCAGTTACATACATGTTGTTCATGTAAACATTACTAACCGAATCTGTAATTGGCATAGTTAAAATATCCCTCCTGTGCATACATATAAAATATTATATCAGAATTTATTTAAAAAGCAAAACATTAATTCCACATACTTCCACTGCAATATATGAATTTACACTAATTCCGATTTAAAGCCTCCGTTTTATCGCCCTAAAAAACCGATGAATGAAGCGACATACTTCATAATAAATCGCGCGCAATATTATATACTTATATCCACAGTTTGCAACTGAAAATATTCTTTTTCTCCCAGCATCTGATCCACATTTAGCGGGGTAACAGGCTTATTCATCTGTACCACGCGAATTTCCTTGACAGCAAAATCATCACCTGCAAGCGACTGCGCAAGCTCTGCAGTTGTTTTTTGCAAATAGTTTACAATAACTGGGCTCTGTACCCGAAATTCTATTCCCAAACTATCCCGTTCAGAACGCATTACCGTTTCCACCCTGCCCATATTCTGCGTTTCCAATGCAATCAATATGGTTGTATTGGTGCGCTCTTCTGCATTGCCCTTTTGCTTGCGTTCAAATACGTATAGCTCTGCCGTGCTCTTATTTTGACTCATTTCTATGGGTATCTGGCAATAGTAAAAATTTTCTATGTTGTTTCCCAGTTGTATCCGAGAGGAAATATCCGCAGCACGCTGTGTTACGTTGCTGGAATCCCCCATCACCCTAGAAAGGCCGCTCTGCACACTGTCCGCAATTTGTTGCTGGCTTTTCACAGCATTTTGCAAGTTTTCGGCATCTATTCGCGCATTGTGCCTGATACCAACAGTCAACTTATCCAATACTTGCAACAGCTGCTGCATTTCCTGTATGGCTGCGTCCCCAAACACTTGCGGTTGGTTTATTGCTGTGCCATTCTGTTTTGCGGCACTGCCCTGCAACATAGTATTTTGCTGTGCCATCGTTTCCTGCGCATTGGAAGTTGGTTGTTGCGCCATTTGCGCCTGTCCGTCTACAGCCGAATCAGCCAGCACTGTGGAGGCCGCCACACGTCCAGTTTGATACGCAATTTGCAAAGTTTGTGCCACTTCGGCTTTCTGCTCTGCTGTTAGCGGAAACTTCGAAAGAAACCCTTCTATGGCTTGTTGTACTTGTGTCTCATTCGTGTTTGCCAATGTGGAGGCAAAATCCAAAACGGCATTTTGTGGCAATTGGTGAATTGCCCGCTCTACCGGGCTATGGCTTACAATAGACATAAAAGCATTTTGAAATACTGCCTGCTGAGAATTTGTGAGTATCTGTTCTGCTACAACTCCAGATTGTCCCTGTGTAATTTCTGCCATAAATGCTGGTTGCGCCGTTTCGGCGGAAGGGGCGGGATTGTTTAGCTGCGCAATCAACGCAAGCAATTTTGCACGCGCATCCAAACCCGTCTGGGCTGCATCATTCGCTGGCACCTGCCCAGGCATCGCTGCCGAATGATCTACATTTGTGTGCATTGCTTTGTTTTGCAATGGCTCAGCATTCTGCTCTGTTTGCCCTGCGATTGAAGGTACCAATTCCGGCTGGGTTGTTTTACCAAGTTGCTCCGTTAGGAAAAGATTCACATCATTAATAAGTTGTTGTGCTTCATTGCCGAGGGTTTGCCCACTTTGCAGCCACAACATCAATGCATTTATATTTTGCTGAGTAACCGGTATGTTGTTTTCTGCAACAAACAAGGCCACAGAAGCTGGCAGTTCTGGATACTGCATTGCTATTTTTACGAGTAATGCAACACGTTCCGGTGTGGGCTGCACATTTCTATCGACTAAAAATTGAGCCGCCTTTGTGTTTATTTCAGAAGGCTGTACACCCATGTCCATAAGGCGAACCTGCAGGTCTCCAGTGCCCATTTGCACTTGCTGGCCATTTATTGTGGTTAGCCTTAGGTGAATGTTGCCATCCGCTTTAGACATCATCATCAGCTCCAGTTGATCTCCAGGCAACATCACCTGTGCGCCCGGAAAATCTGCCTTTACAGTACTTCCGTCACTTAGTTTTATTGTAAGCGAACTTCCTTCCGCAGCAACAACTTCCGCCTTTATGATTTGACCTTCACGCACAGCATGAAAAGGCGAGTTCCCACCTTCGCCCCAATTTACAATATCTGCACCAATCGGTTTACTATTCATAGGTGTAATTTGCATTACTATCCTCCATCTCAAAACACTTGCTTCCCAAGGCAAACTATATATTTTATATCGTACATATGCCTGATTTGTTTAGATAAAAGCCTTATTTTCTACTTTTCATTGCTTGAACAAATTATTTTAGGCACTGTATCATTGTATTTTCATTGCTTTTCTAACTGAAATTAGTATAATCATACTATGGCTAATAAAAATTCCGACAAAAAAACAAAAGCGGCGGCTTTGCGCTATGATCCCGATAAGGACGATGCGCCTATCATTGCTGCACTTGGTATGGGGCATGTTGCCGAAAAAATTATTGAAAGCGCCCAAAAACATGACGTGCCTATTGTTGAAGATAAAAAACTCTCCGACGTGCTTATGCAGCTATCCGTTGGAGATATTATTCCACCAAAACTTTATGAAGCCGTGGCGCAAATATTAATTTATATCAGTCAGCAAGATAGCTCGTTCAAAGATAAACTACCTTTTTAAATGTTCCATTAACACTTGAGCAATCATATCCAAAGGTGCCTGTTTTTCAACACCACCTAGTTGATATGCCACCATAGGCATGCCATATACCACACTGGAGGCTTCGTCCTGCCCAATGGTAAATGCGCCACGTTTGCGAAGGCGCACCATTCCCTTTGCACCATCCTGACCCATTCCTGTTAATATAATTGCGGTTGTGCTTTTATCGGCAAATTTTGCCACAGAGTCAAACATCACATCTACAGAAGGGCGATGCCCGTTCACTTTTTCCTTTTTGTTACAGTGTATGTAAAGCTCTGTACCTTCTTTAATTACTTCAATATGTGCATCTCCGGGAGCCACATACGCATGCCCCGCCAAAATAACGTCTCGCTCTTCAGCTTCTTTTACAGTTAGCTTGGTTTCCCTATTCAACCGTTCCGCATACATCTTTGTAAAAATCGGCGGCATGTGCTGCACAATTACCATGCCCGGAATATCGCTTGGCAATTGTTTTAAAATAAAACTTGTTGCTTCTGTACCACCCGTTGATGCCCCCAACGCAATAAGACCTTTGGTAGCCGCACCTCCTAAGCGCGCAGAAGCTACACCCTTTTCTGGCGGTACAACAATCGGAGCCGAGCGTATTTTGCTTTTTGCAGGAGTTGCATTGGCAGCCACCGTAATTTTATCTGCAATTTCGCTTGCAAAACCATCCAAACTTTGCCTAGGCGTAATACTTGGCTTTTCCACAAAATCTACAGCCCCCGCATCCATTGCCTCAAAAACAATATCATTCCGAGTGCTAATTACAACAACAGGAATCCATTTACGTGGAATTTGCGTCTTTAAAAAATCAACCCCGTTCATTTTGGGCATATTGATATCTAAAGTAATCACATCAGGCTTTAGCTCTACCACTTTTGCCTGCGCCTCATCAGCATCAGCCGCCAACCCCACTACTTGTATCTGTGGAAACTTTAGCAATAAGTTGGTTAAAATGGTTCTAAAAAAAACCGAATCATCTACAATAAGAACTCTTATCCTTTTGGGAGTGGCCAACATAAAGGTTCTGCCTTTCCGATATTAGTAAGGTAATGTTAGCTATGTTTATATAGCCAACATTACGCTGGAAGTAAAAAACATATTACAGTAATTCCTGTGCGGAAAAAGAATTTATTTCGGTAATTCTCACGCCATAGTTATCATCAATAACTACTACTTCACCTCTACCTATCCTCTTCCCATTCACCAGAATATCCACTGCTTCGCCAGCAATTTTATCCAGCACAATTACAGACCCCATATTGTAATCCAATATGTTCTTTATCTTCTGCCTCGCCTTACCCAGCTCCACAGTAACACGCATGGGAACATCCAAGATCATCTCAATATTTTCTGCAGATGACATGCTTCCCGGCTCGCCCGTAGAAAAGCTGGGAAAGGACGGTTGCTGCACATTTTGATACATTGGCTGCTGTGGCGGCGGCTGATACATCGGCTGTTGCTGATACATCGGCGGCTGTTGGTATGCCGGCTGTTGTTGATATGCTGGCGGCTGTTGTTGGAACTGCTCCTGAGGCATTTGTTGATCCATAGGTTGCTCCTGTATTGGCGCTTGTTGCGGTGGTGCAGCAGCCATTGGCTGTGTCGCAGCTACTGGTTGCGAAGCTGCCTCCACCGGTTGAGGCGCAGGTGTTGCCATTGCTTCAAGCGGTTGGTCTCCCAGTACTTCCCTTGCCATCTGATGTGCCATTTCAATGGGAATGATTTGCATAATTTCGCTTGTAAGCAAATTTTCAATTTCCATTGCGAAAGATATTTTTACAAAGGGTTCATTTCGCTTGGAAAACACATCAGATATATTACCCTCATCCATTTTTAATCTTTTTGAAGTAGGTGTAGAAATATCAATTGTTTTTCCAAATATATCAGCCATAGAGGTTGCCGATGAACCTACCATCTGGTTCATAACCTCATTCATGGCACTCATATGTATTTCATTCAGATCAATATTATCCGGGTCAATTTCTTCCGTTTCCCCAAGCAAAGTGTTGGTTATCAGTGCAACATCATACTCTCTTAATATCAGGAGGTTATCGCCAAACAACCCCTTTGTATAGCTTACTTCAGCCACCACCAAAGGTGCCGGATATTCATCACTCAAAGTTTCCAAGGTATGAATGGATATTTTAGGCGTAGTAATAATTACCCTTCTATCAAGCAGGGTAGACATAGTTGTAGCAGAAGTACCCATACAGATATTCCCTACCTCGCCCAGCACATCCTGCTCGTCTTTGGAAAGAAAATCCGATACGTCCAACGGTTGAACCTCTGCCTTGCCTTCACCATGTGCAGGCGGCTCTTCGACAACAACAGCGGGCTGCATTTCTGCCTGTGGCTCCTCCATAGGCGGTGCTTCCTCCTGGGCTTGCTCTGCCCCAGCATCGGCACTTCCTGTATCTTCAATCTCGCCTGCACCGCTCAACATTCTTTCTATTTCTTCAGGACTCATAACCTCATTACTCAATGTTTTCATTCTCCTTAATAATCTTCGCTATTTGAACAGCGTATTTATGATTATCCGTGCCAACTACTCCCTTAAACTTTGGAATGTCTTCCACATTTACATTGATATATTCCCTAATTCCATGATCCAGACATATCACATCGCCCACCTGCATATTCATAATTTCACGCAGTGACGTTTTTGTTTCGTTAAAAATAGCCCGAAGAGATACATATGTGTTCATTAACTGTTCGCGTATCTCCTCCTCTTTGCTGTCCCTATGGTGCACTTTTTGGTTAGAAAGTGTCCAATTCACAGTATTTAGCTGTTTAGATATTGGCTGTATTGCCAAATGAGGAATACAGATAGAAACCAATCCCTGTATTTCATCCAAAGATACACTTAAAGTGACAATGGCCGCAGGTTCGTTCGTTTCTACAATTTGGGAAAACTGAGAACTATATTCCACTCTTGCCAAAACTGGATTTACATCTGTTATTTTTTCCCAAGAATCTTTTAGTATACCCATAATTTGGTAAAGTATATTCTCTATAATTGATGTCTCAATTTCAGTAAAGCTTTTATCACTTTGCGTATAATCTGCAATGCCACCAAAAAGCCTGCTAATCAATCCATATACCAGTGCCGAAGACATTTCCAATATCAGAGAACCTGTCAGTGGCTCCATTTCTATAATACCCAACACCACTGGCGAAGGCAATGAGTTGTTGAATTCACCAAAACTAGTTTCTTCTACAGAAATAACTTCAATGTCACAAACAGTGTGCAACATACCTGTCAATCTATTGGCAAGTAAGAATGCAAAGTTATCAAATACTATATTCAACGTACGCATTTGTTCTTTATAGAACTTGTTTGCAGTTCTAAAGTCATAAATACGAACACCTGCATTAGCATCTGTCGACACTTCTGTTTGTGCAACATCTTCGCCCGAGTTTAACGCATTTAATAAATCGTCTATTTCATTTTGAGATAATACATTAGCCAAATTGGCTTCCTCCTGGCGTAATATCTTAAAAAGCCTGTGGGATCATTTTACAATATTCCGTTACAGACTTTTTGAATAATAGTATTATTATAACAACTTACGGAAAATTACACAACACCACATTACTTTATTTAACACGCCCTTTTATTTCACATTATAGCCAATGCCCCGCTACTTGAATGTTTTCCTTAAAAACGGAACATTGACAAATATATTTTTCTGTCCGCATCCAAACTACCCGCCACTTACTACGGAATCGTGAATTTTATTGAATTACAAAATCACTGATATACACCGCATGAAATTCTGGCATATTCAAAAATTCAGTCAATTGTTTCGTCATTTCCGCTTCCAATACTTCAATCGCATCATCCGCCCGTGCCTCTTTTTCAGTCATGTTACGAATGATCTCTATACAAATATTTCGTATTGCAGGCTGGTTTTGCTCCAGCACTGCTGTCATATCTTTTTCCAAAGTAACCAACGAAACCGATACCTTAGCCAACGGCGGTGCTTTTTTGCTTGTGTTGGTAGTCGCTGTTGTTGCATCAGCCGCTGTCTGTTCAGCCACAGGTTCTTGCTTCAAATTTACAACAAAAGGCTCACCTGGTGTAAAATAAAACCGCTTCTTAAGCTCCGGCAATTCACCTTCTGCTTTGTCGCCACCACCAAATAGGCTACATGCTGAAAGTCCCAAGGCCAGAATCATTATAATCACCAATATCACTGCTGTTTTTCTCTTATTCATCACTCAGTTCCTTCTTCGTTTATATTTATTTCTTACGGCTGCACAGCATCGCTGTTTTCTGTATTCATTACTACGTTGGTTTCTTCTTCCCCCACAGTGGCATCTGCCCCACCATAGCTTGAAACCCCTTGTGTCAATGCATCCACATTCTTTGCCAATAAAATCATCTGTACTCTTCGATTTTTCTGTTTGTTTTCGGGCGAGTCGTTGGGTACAAGCGGGTCAAATTCAGAACGACCCAAGCTAATAAACATATGCTTACCAATGCCACTATTTGTGGAAACAAACCTAGCCACATTGTTTGCGCGCATGGATGACAAATCCAAGTTATCATTGAACATCGAATTGCTTATGGGTACATTATCTGTATGCCCTTCCACCGTTATTTGCTGTATGCTATTCAAATACGTATTTACCATAGTGCCAATCTCAGTCAACATAGGTTTCGCATCTTCTCGTATTGTGGCACTTCCCGAATCAAATAGTACCCCATCCACAATGGTCAAGTATATCTCTCTTCCACTTTTGTTTAAAAGCAATTGAGATTCCAGTCCCGTTTCCCCAATATATTCGGATATTTGCTCATACAGCTGATTAAACTCCTGCTCTATTGCCCTTTGTGCATCAGATTTGTTGGCCTCTTGCAATTGTGCCAGCTGTTGTTGCAAGTCCGCTTCTTCTTGGCTGCTTGGTGCCATATTGGTATCCAGCATCTGGTCTGATTCCGAAAAACCGGGCGTAGGAGCGTTTACATCTATCGTTTCTATTACCGAACCCGTAGGATAACTTTTAAAGGAGTTTATCAACGCAACCCATTTTTCTTCATTTACAGTAGAGGACGCAAACAGCATAACAAAGAAACACAGCAGTAAGGTTACAAGATCTCCATATGTATCCATCCAGCTTGCGCCACCACCTTCATCGCGCTGTTTCTTTTGCCTCATACTCCGCCGCTCCCTTCAGAGGGCGCAGCTCCCTCTTCACCTGCCGATGCTGCAGCAGTTTTAGAGATAAATGCTTTCAGTTTGTCCCTTATCACACGTGGATTTTCACCATCTTGAATAGACAAAATTCCTTCTATAATAATATTCTTCTGTATTTGTTCATCCGCACTCTTCGCTTTTAAATGCGAGGATATAGGATTAAACATTATATTAGCTATAATAACACCATAAAATGTTGTAATCAACGCAACGGCCATAGATGGCCCCAGGTTGCTTGGGTCATCCAGCTTTTGAAGCATGTTAATAAGACCAATCAAAGTACCTATCATACCAAAAGCAGGTGCCAAAGCAGAGCCCTTATCAAACAAAGCCGCATTTCTGGAATGCCGTTCATCTATAAAGTAAACCTCTGTCTCCATCACATTCTTCACCAACTCTGGGTCTGTACCATCTAGAATCAGCATAACACCATTTTTCATAAACGGATCCTCCATGCTGTTCACCTTGTCTTCCAATGCCAAAAGTCCATTTTTTCTCGCAATGTTTGCCATTTCCACAATATCTTCTATTTGTTGGTTTAGATCCAGCTCTGTATTTTGCATTGCCACTTTTACCAATGTAAATATATTCTTGATATCATTCATAGGCATAGCCGCAAACCAAGCACCAATGGTACCACCTACCACAATGAAAATAGAGCCAGGATCAATGTAATCCCCAATCGCTCCCGTCATCATAATAGATGCAATTGTACAACCTATTGCAATTCCCCAACCCAGTATAAGTGCAATATTCAAGTTATATCACCCCTCCAGAAGGCGTCTGCCTTCTAAATTATTTTGTCTAGCCTCCCTTGTTTCTTCAACAAGACCCGAAACCTGCTCCAGCGTATCTGAAAGCGTGGTGGGAAGATTTAAATATATAAGCTGCTTGTAGGCTACAATCCTTTTTATTATGATACTTGGTGGCTCCAGCACCAGAAGTTTTTTTCCCGATGCCAGAGTCAACACAGTATCTGGAGTCTCTTCAATAAAATCTATTGTCTCCGCATTCACATAATATTTCTCACCATTTAATTTAGAAACTTCGATCATTGAATGCTCCTATTTCGTTCATTATCGTTTCAGATTTACCAATTCTTCCAGCATAGAATCTGATGTAGTAATAATTCTGGAATTCGCTTGGAATCCCCTTTGTGTGGTAATCATATTCACCATTTCTTCCGAAAGGTCTACATTGGACATTTCCAGAGAGGATGGTGTCAAACCACCAAAGCCCGGCTCTCCCGGTCTGCCGTACTGTGCCAAGCCCGAGTTTGCCGAAGATCTGTACATATTTGTACCTACTTTTTCCAAACCTTCGTTATTCGTAAATGTGGCCAATGCTAAAAAGCCCAATACAATTTGTTCATTTTTTGCAAATCTCACACCATTAATGGTTACATCTTCTTTCAACTGTGCAATCAATTGACCACGTTCATTCACAGCGAAGTTTGTGTACAGCTCTTGGTCTATCTCCATATTACCTCGCTGTGTTCCAGATACAAATCCATCATTGTTGGATACAGTAATGAACGCATTGTCTATCACATCTTCCAAATCAGATAATACTTTTGCACCATCTGTAGAGTTTGGGGCAATACCAAATTTTATTTTACCAAATGCTGGTATACTAATTTCAAGATCATCTTGAACATTGGCTGTAGCATTCACAAGCTGAGCAGTGGTTGTTACAGCGGTACCACCTTTCGTAATCGTAACAGGCCCCATAATATCTGTCACATCAACGCCATTTCTATAAATCTGCACAGCAGGCATATTCGGGGCAGTTGCTTGTCCGAAAGAAAAAGTATACGTGCCAGAAGGTACATTTACCATTGCCGGATCCGAAACAAAACCTACATTCGTAGATCCGGCTGGGTCAAATTTTATTGTGCCAATTCCCGTTGTCAAGCCCGTCGGTTTCGCTTTGCCTATTGTACCTTGTTGATATACACTATTATAGGCTTGCACCTTGAAGCCACTCTGGTTCACCAAAGAGCCCGCTCCATCCACCGCCAAATCACCAGCACGCGAATAACGTTCGCCTTCATTTGTCCTTAGAATGAAAAATCCATCGCCTTCAATTGCTACATCCAGTGTATTTCCAGTGTATTGCGCAGCACCCGGGCTGTGTTTGATTACGATAGAATTCACCTTTGTGCCCAACCCAATTTGCCTTGCATTGGTTCCACCAATTTCGCCTGTAGGGCCGGAAGCGATAGACATCGTTTGACTATACAAATCTGCAAAGTTTGTTACGCTCTTTTTATATCCCAACGTATTTACGTTGGCAATATTATTACCTACTACGTCCATTTTCGTCTGGTGTGATCTTAGACCTGTTACACCAGAGAACAGTGATCTCATCATAGTGAAGATCCTCCTCTACTATCCATTATATATAAATTTTAATTGTATTCAATCATTATTATAGTAGCCATCATTGCCAATAATGTTGAATAAGGTTACTCCTTAAAGTTCTCTTACTCAGATTAGCACATCGGATATCTCAGCCCTCTCCAGCAACAGTCTCTTCACTGCCACTTGCGCTTGTCGCTCCAAATTGTATAATATCCGAAATCATGATTTTTCTGCCCTTCATATCGGCCGTGTCTTTCAGTTTGGCATACATAATGCCATTTTCTATGACAACATATTCTACTTCACCCGTAATTTTCTCGGTTTTATAGTTGCCCGACTCGTCTTTTTCGTTTGTCGCCACTTCTGCCGTTACTGTTTTGCCAATCAAGTTTGCTGTTTGTGCCACCAGCGCTTGTTGATCTATACCACTGTCATAAACATACTTCACCGATTCCATCGGCACTTTAAAATCACCTACTATCAGGTAATCTGTTCCACCAGATTTTACAACTCCAGAAACAAGACCCTGTATACTCTGCGTTGCTCCAGTTGCATCCTTCACATCCGCAGCTACAAATTTTCCAATCATGGAGTGCGCTTTTTGGCTTGTAACAGAAGCATTCATTTCCTGCATTTGTTCCAATGAAGAAAACTGTGCCATTTGGGCAATCCATTCGGTATCGCTCGTAGGCTCCAAAGGATCCTGATTGGACATCTGTACTGCCAATATTTGTAGAAACTCGTTCTTCCCCAGATTCTGTTTGGGAACCCGGTTTGTGCTTTGTGTGGACGTCGTGCCTGTTGTCCCTGCCGTTACCGGCGTTGGTATTGTTGCCATAAATAATTTCCTTTCTAAGTTGTATGCAACCTATGCACTAAATTCCACAGAACCTCCTTGCTCTGCAAGTATATCATAATTAGACAGTTCGTCATATGTGAGGGATCCTCCCTCGATTATATCTTCCAGTACTCTTCCTTGACTACCGGGGGAACCATTTGCTTCCCAGCCCTGTCCATCATTTGTATTTTGTTTGCCAGTTGTACTGGCCATTTGATCGTAAACCACTTCCATTTGAACAATTGTGATACCACGCTCTTTCAAGCTTTCCTGAATTTGTGTCATATCATTTTGCAACATCATGTGAACATCCTTGCTTGCTGTCATCAATTTGGCCACAAGGCCTTTTTCGCCCGCTGCCAGCATAATGGAAAGTCCACCCAAGTGTTCCGGCTTCAGTTGCAGGTAAAACTCTGTCTTCTCCTGCGTTACCAGGCTTCTTACTTGGTCAATAATTTGCGTCTGCACATTTTGTTTCAATAGCTGCTGTTCCTGCGGCTGAAGTTCCTGCATACTCATTTTAAAATCCACCTTGCCATCTTGCGCAATTGGCGCTGTTAGGGGGTGCTGCAATACAGGTATCTCCTTTTGCTTGGTCGCCGCATTGTCGGAATCGTCATTTCCCTGCATCATAGCAGGTTTTTCCACAGCAGTTTCCAGTTCAACATTTGTTGTGCTTGGCATTGCTTTGGGTGTAGTGTCTACTTCTTGTTTTAACTTAGCGTCCATTTCCTGCACAACCTGTTTTACAAACTGCATTGTTTCCGGCTGTGCCGCTTGCTCCACCGCCACTGTCTTCGTTCCGGCCTTTTGCTGTTGCACGTCCGGTTCCGTATCCATTGTATCTGCATCTGTCAATATGTTTACAGGTTGTTCCAATACTTCCTTGGCAGCCGATGCAATCTGTCCATTTTCATTCTGAAGTACCGTCTGTGCATTTTCATGCATCAGTTCAACAAATGACGCTACCTCTGTTTTCACTGGCTGCTGGGCATCCACCACGGGCATATTTACCTCTAAGTTCAGTTCGTTAATAGGCTCAATGCTGATACCAGTGGCTACATCAATCACAGCAGACTGTTGTTCCACAACAAAAACGTCTGCAATTTCATTTGCCATAATCATTGGAATTGCAGCAAATACCTCGGGTTGGTCTTTTTTCTCTTCCAAAGGCTCTTCTACCATTTCTGTCTCAGGCGTTTTTTGCAACTCTTCTGCTACAGGTGTTTCGCTTTTTGCTTCCTCTTTTGGGGAATCAGCAACCTTTTTTTCACAACACTTGTTGTCATCGCTCTTCTCTTGGATAGCATTTGCTCGCTCTGGCCTATCCTGCTTGCTATCAGCTCTATATCTTGCTGCTTGATCCAGCTGCTTCATAAAGTCACCATTGCTTCTGGCAGGGTCTCTTTGCTTTACTGGCTGCGCGGGCGCAATCTCCAAAATATTTTTTGTAACTACCACTCTTTCACCTCCTCTCTATTTTATACCCATTTATATATATCGGTAAAAACAATATTAACATTACGATCTTTTTAAGAATCCATTTCAGATATCAGTCTTGTAACAACAACTGCCTTATCTACATCCAGCGCAGCAATAATTTGCGCGGCTCGTCTTTGATTCATTTGACGTAATATATCTGCAATCCATGTGTTGTCTGTAGTTGCATTCATTATGCTTGCCGCCGCATCCACCTTCATAGATTCATACACTTGTACAATCTGAGGCGTTTGATTTTTATCCACACTTCCCGCTGCTGTAGAAGACGCTCCTCCCGTTGAAGCATTGTTGCTTGCTGCCTGCTTCTCACTCTCACGTAACTGCTCCTCTTTTGTTTTAAGTTGTGTCTCCTTTTCCATCAATTTCTTTTCTTTTTCAGCCATTTCCAGTTGCCGCGTGTTCAGCCCCTCTTCCTTGTCTATATAGGATTGTTTGGCGTCTATCGCTTCTTGAAATTGACTGTCCTGAGAAATGAAAAAACGAACCACCGTATCTTTCACTCCAAACAAATTGAAATAATATATGCCTACTGCAGCACCAATTACTATAATAATAACCAAAGCACCAATCAAGCCGCGCTTACTTTTGCCTGTTCCACGCTCTTTCGTCTCTTTTGGCTCTTTCGTCTCTTTTGTCTTTTTCTCTTTCTTCACCTTTGGCGCTTTCTCCTTCTTTGGCTTAGGTGGCTTAGGCGGTTTTGCTGGCTTTGGTGGCTTAGCCTTTTTTACTTTAGGAGGCTTTTCTTTTTTCACCTTGGGCGGCTTTTCTTTTTTTACCTTGGGCGGCTTTTCCTTCTTGGGTTTTTTCGAAGCAAATATTCCCTTTTTTGCACCAGTTTCTTCTGGTGTGCCAGAGTTTGTTTCCGCCGTTTCAGTTGTTTCTGCGTCCCGTTGCAGAGCCTGGCTCTCGTTATTATCTGCCAACTCTTTCTCTCCCATCTATATCAGCTGCAAAACAATTATAGCTTGCCTTGCATGAAGTCTTCTATCTCTTTTTCATTAAACTTCGCAATCTCTGCATTGTACTGTTGCAATTGCTCTTCCCGCATACGATCCAAAACTTTCTGCTCATTCATTAGTTTTAAAAGTTCTTGCCGGCAAGCCACAATTTCAGCTTCACAATTCATAATCAGATTGTGTATGGCATCTATCTCTCCTATCAGATACTGAAAATAATCTCCGTAATTTTTTAAATCAAATGCATGAATCCCTTTTTTGCATTTTACTGTATATTTTGCTTTCTGTCCGTTAAAATTGTCAATGGTGTCCTGCAACCGCAGCCTCAACCCATCCAACTTCTTATCCAGCTCTTTCAGCTCAATACGCTTCTGTTCCTCTTCAGATTCTTTTACATCATACAACCTTTGTAAGGAAAAAACAAACTTTTTCATTTCCAGATAATTCCTATCCTTCCGTACCTGTTATTTCCTTCATTTGCTCAATTACCTGATCAAACGTTACATCTTCGCCTATCGTTTGTTTCAAAAATCCCAGTATAGGGTCATGCAATTTTATTGCTCTATCTACTTGCGGGTTTGTTCCCTCTTTGTATGCACCAATGCTTATCAAATCCAACACATCATTATATGAAGTCATCATATTTTTTATAGAGCCCGCCATTTCCCAATGCTCGGGGGTCACAATGTCTACCATTAAACGGCTCACACTGGCCAGCACATCTATTGCTGGGTATTGGTTGTTGTTAGCCAATTTCCTAGAAAGCACAAAGTGTCCATCCAATATACCCCGTACAGTGTCAGAGATCGGTTCGTTCATATCATCCCCTTCTACTAGCACTGTATAGATACCAGTAATGCTACCCTTCTTAGATGTGCCCGATCGTTCCAGAAGCTTGGGCAACATGGCATACACAGAAGGCGGAAATCCACGAGATACCGGCGGTTCGCCCACGGTCATACCTATTTCACGCTGCGCCATAGCAAAACGGGTCAAAGAGTCCATCATCAACATCACATTGTTTCCCTGATCCCTAAAATATTCTGCTATCGCCGTGCCCACCATAGCCGATTTCAGCCTTAGCAACGCTGGTTGATCCGAAGTGGCCACCACCAATACCGACTTTGCCAGTCCCTCTTCTTTCAAATCTTTTTCCACAAAATCCAGCACTTCTCTGCCACGCTCACCCACTAGGGTAATCACGTTTATATCGGCACTAGAGTTTCTGGCTATCATGCCCATCAATGTACTTTTACCCACGCCGCTGCCTGAAAAAACACCAATTCTTTGGCCTTTTCCCATTGTAAGCAAACCATCTATGGCACGTACCCCCACTGGCAACGCTTCTTTTATTCTAACCCTTTCCAAAGGATTGGGAGGGTAGCTCTCTATTGGATATGTGGTTTCAGTTTCCAAGGGGCCTAGGCTATCCATAGGCCTCCCCAATGCATCTAAAATGCGTCCCTTTAGGCAATCTCCTACCGCCACACGGAATTCCTCCCCTGTAGCAACCACTTTGTTCCCGGTTCCTATTCCCGTTACATCTCCAAATGGCATCAGCAGCACTTTTCTGTCTTTAAACCCCACCACTTCGGACAATATGGCTTCATTCCCTGAATAAGGATATATTTTGCATATGTCACCCATTTTTACCATAGGGCCGGTTGATTCCACTGTAATGCCAACCACTTTGGAAACCATTCCGCTCATTTCAACCGAGTCCGCTTTGGAAATAATATCTTTAAACCGCGCTATTCTGTCTTCCAACATAATTGCCTACTCCGTTCGGCTTTCTTCCAAAGCATTTCCAAGTCGCTTCAGCTGCGTTTTTATCCCCGCATTGATGTTCCCATATTCTGTCTCTATTACGCAGTCTCCACGTTTTAGTGATAAGTCCTGCTTTATCTCCACACCAGAACTTTTCAGTTCCGTTGCTATTTCGCTGCTTTGATCCGCAAATATTTGTTCATATTCCAATTTACTTACGTTCACTACTAGATTACTTTGGTTTTGCACTGAAGATAAGGTGCTTCGTACAATATTCAGAAATGCCTCATCTCCATGATCCAGCTGTATTTTTATAATACGTTCCGCCACATAAAGCGAAAGATCCAATACGCTTTCTTCCACCTGCGAAAAAACTTCTTCTTTTGCCTGTTTCAAAGCCATTACCGCATCTTCCATCTGTCTCTTTGCATTTTCTTGCTCCTGCCGGGCAGAAGCCATTGCTTGATTGTACCCCTCCTCATATCCTTTTCTTATCGCATCTTCTGTCAAACGTTGCGCTTCTGCATTGGCCTGTTCAATTATTTCACTTGCCCGTGCTTGCGCCTCTGCTATCTGTCGGTTCAATTGCTCCAGTTGCTCTTGCTTTATATCAATTTCTGTTTCTTGCTCTGTTTCATTGTCAAATATCTGAGCATCTTCCGGTTCAGGGCTGTTTTGCTCTATCAGCTCTTCAAAGCCCGGCAGTTGCACCACGCTTGCCGGGTCTAGGCTATCCGCGGTAAGCGAATTTCTATCAATTCTAAACAATGAGGGCATCATCCTCTCCCCCTCTTGCTATCTCTATCTCGCCATCGTCTTCCAATTTGCGAATTACATTTACAAATTTCTGCTGCGCTTCTTCTACATCACGCACGCGAACCGGTCCCATATATTCCATATTCTCCACAATCGTTTCACGTAAACGAGTAGAGATATTGGCATATATCTTCTGCGCAATGGCATCCTCTTCGCTGGTGCCCTTCAGTGCCATGGTTAGAACGTCATTGTCCACCTCACGAAGTACACGCTGCACCGCTTGATCTGTCAGTTTCACTATATCTTCAAATACAAACATCTTTCTGCGTATCTCATCTGCCAATGCTGGGTCATCAATTTCAATTTTTTCCATAATATTTTTTTCTGTGCTGCGATCTATTGCATTCAACATTTCAACAATCGTATCCACGCCGCCCACAGAGGCATTCTCTTCTTGTCCAATACTGGAAAGCTTGTGTTCTAATATGCGCTCCGCCTCTTTTATATATTCCAAAGAAACAGAATTCATATTGGCTATGCGCTGCACCACTTGGGGCTGTATATCTTCTGGCAACCGCGACAACATATCCGCCGACTTCGCCGGATCCATATAAGAGAGAATCAACGCCATCGTTTGCGGATGTTCATTCTGTATAAAATTCCCCAGCTGTGTAGAATCTGCACGCCTCACAAAATCAAATGGGCGTACCTGCAAAGAGGCCGACAGCTTTCTTATTAGCTCATCTGCCTTTTCTGCGCCTACAGCATCCATCAGTATATCCCGCGCGTAGTCAATACCGCCCTCGGAAATATAGTTTTGCGCCAAACATATTTCGTAAAACTCTTCCAGAACACTATCGCGTAATTCTTTATCAAAGGCATCCAAAGAGGTAATTCCCAAAGTAAGCTGTTCAATTTCCTCTTCAGACAAGTGCCTATATATTTCCGCCGAGCTGTCTTTTCCCAGCGCAACCATCAAAACCGCGGCTTTTTCTTTTGGTGACAATTCTGACAAGTTCCCTACCTCCTGTAGTCATCCATAAGCCAATTGCGCAATATTTGAGCAATTCCATCTGGGTTTTTTTGTACAAGAGCCTGCAACTGCCCTAAAGTGCTGTTCTTTTCTTCTTCCATAATAGCATCTAGGTCAATATCTTCGCCCGCAACCACATCAACCATGCCAGACTGCCTCATCATCGCTTCCCTCTCAGCCTGCTCCTGCATCCACTGCAAGCGCTGCGCCTCCAGTTCCATTTCTTTCTTTTTCTTAAATGCGTTTAACAGCAATAGCGCTATTAATATAATGACGCCTGCAACCACAACATATGGTACAATTGTTTTAATCATCTGGTTACGTTGCAATTCTGCAACTGCTGCCGCTTGATCATCTAATTGTTGTTGCATTGTCGTGTTTTCCACAAAAGGCATAGCCAAAACCGTAATATTCTCCGCAGGAATGCCAATTGCTGTAGAAGCTGCTGTTCTTACATCCTCAATTGCAGCCTGTACTTCATCTCCACCATTTATCATAATAGTGGCCGATGCTTCCACAATACCGCCCTGCGCCGCTTCAATTAATTCTTTTACTTCATTTACTTCAAAGTTAAATTCTTCTGTCACTTTGTAGTAATCGGTATTGTTTATATTATCTACCACTTCTTGGTATGTGGGTGCGCCACCATTGGTATCCAATCCCGGTTGCCCTTGCGCCGTATCCCCATTTGCAATATGCTCCACCATCGACTTCATGCTGGTAGCAATACCCCTGTTTTCATCCGCACCAACCTCTGTAGGCGGTTCCAAAGTAATAGATTCAGTTGTCCTATTATCAAAATCTAGTTTCAAGTGCACGCTTGGCGCAATATTTTCCGCACCAAATACCGGGGCAAATAAACTCATTAGCTGATTGCTTAGTCTGGCAGATGCTTCCTGCTCAATTTGCATTTGGTTTGCAACAGCGCCCGTACCGCTGCTTTGCATACCATTCCCCCCAAAAACACGCAAGGATTGATCCGTTACTACAACATCTTCTTCCTTTAAGTCAGGCACAGTGGCTGCCACCATCTTTTTAATCGCAATGGCATCTTCATCCGTAAAGGTAGCGCCCGGTTTCAACCGCACCATAACAGTGGCGCTGGATGAACTTTCATTTGTATCTAATGCAAACTGTGTGGTGGGCGCCACATTCAGCAGAACCATGCTGCTTTCTATCTTGTCCGATTGATTGATCATTTGCGACAGGTTATATTGCATCTGAATCTTGTTAATCATCTGCTTGTCGCTGTCGGTAGCATTAAACGCCATTCCATTTTCTATATAGAAGTCACCATAGTTGATACCACCGGCTGCCCCACCCATTGCCGAAGCTGGCAGCCCCCGCGCAAACAATTGATTGCGTATGGATTCCGCCTGATCTGCGGGCACCATAATAGTACCACTTGTAGGCGCCTGCACATCCACCTGCATCTCTTGCAAGGCTTGATAAATAGCACCGGAATCAGCAGCACTCAATCCGCTATACAAAACAGTATAAGTAGTCTGACCAGAGACAGTAACCACTACACCTATCAGAATAATTGTTAATACAATAACCGCAATAACTATTATTTTTTGTGATCTGTTTGTTTTTTGCCAAGATAAACCAATCTTTTTAAAAAACTCTGCAAAATTATTCAGAAGAATATGCCTCCTTATACCCAATCATTCTCAGCATACAAATTGCACACTGACACAACAACCCCATCGCGCTTCTTCATACATGTTAGCTGTATCTTCATGCATAATCATTCTTTATGTTTATCGAAGATACCATGCAAAAGCCAGCCAAAACACACATAGAATAAAATGTAATATATTTTAGTCCTAACTAAACCAATCAGTTCCTGTGTTTTAGCAAAGCGTCATGCTTATTTTGCAATGCTACTTTCACATAACAACTAAGTCAATATCCTATTAATATCTAAAATGAGTGCAATGCCACCATCACCCATCACGCTGCAACCAGCAATTCCCTTAATTCTACCAAATGTCCTAGAAATATACAAAGGCATTGGCTTAATAACTACTTGTTGCTCTCCCAACAGCTTGTCTGCAAATAAGCATGCGGCACCTACTTCTGTTTCAACCAATATCATAATTCCATCATTAAAATTCTCTGCAGATTGTTTTACATTAAAGAACTGATGTAACCGAATAATAGGGTAGCACTCTCCCCGTATCATTATCATCTCATTGCCATTTGGATCTATAATAATCTTATGCAATTTAGGTTCCAACGATTCTCTAATTGATAAAATGGGCACAATATAAAGCGATTCACCTACGGTGATTTTCATGCCATTTAATATTGCAAGAGTCAGCGGTATATGCATTGTTATGGTAGAGCCAGTACCAGGTTCACTTTCAATTACTATGCTTCCACCAATGTTGTCAATATTGGTGCGTACCACGTCCATACCCACGCCACGGCCTGAATATTCCGAAACCACATCATTTGTGGAAAATCCGGCCATCAAAGTGAAGCCATATACTTCCGAATCCGAAATTTCATTTTCTGCTTTTGTTGTTAAGCCACGTTCTACAGCTTTTTCATATATTTTTGCTCTGTTGTATCCACGCCCATCATCTTTCACACGCACTACAACATCTCCACCAGAGTTCAACGCTTCTAGGGTTACCGTCCCTTTTTCAGGCTTTCCTGCTGCCAAGCGCTCCTCGGGAGTTTCCATTCCATGATCCATTGCATTTCTAATCAAATGCAACAAAGGATCTGAAAGTGCATCTATCACATTCTTATCCACTTCTGTTTCTTCACCAATAATAACAAGATCGGCATTTTTATTTGTCTTCTTGTTAATATCGCGCACAATACGTTTCATCTTGTGGAAGGTAGCAGCAATTGGAACCATTCGTATAGACATAACAATATCCTGCAACTCATCGGTCAGTTTTCTCAGCTGCCTTGCTTGCTTGTCAAAATTCTCCAAATGCAGGTCTTCTATATCGGGATTTTTCGTTACCATAGACTCCGTAGTAACAATTTCTCCCACCAAATTCATCAGTTTATCAATTTTATTCACATTTACACTGATAAAACTCTGTTTCGCGTGTTTGTCATCTTTTGCAGGCAAGCCTTGAGATGCTTTTTTAGCCTGTGTAACAGCTGTAGAACCAGCCAACGGACTAGTTTGCTGATCCTTTACTGGTTGCGGCACCGGTAATTCCACTTCACTCAACTCTACACTCTGTAAAAACATCGTTTCAAAAAGCTTTTGCCTTATAA
Source organism: uncultured Christensenella sp. (assembly GCA_964592125.1). Lineage (GTDB taxonomy): Bacteria > Bacillota > Clostridia > Christensenellales > Christensenellaceae > UBA5399. The sequence continues at coordinate 37,515 of CAZQBV010000003.1, read as the reverse complement.
ATTCAATGTTCTCTGGTTTTGCTGTAAACAACATCAAGAAACCATCATTGATAATGGTTTCATCTTTATTTTCATTCAAATCTTCAGGAACCGATACTTTGCTGCTGTAAAGATCCTCCAAAGACATCACCACGCCAAATGTACGCACTGTTTCCATCTGGCAACCATCTTCAAAAAACAATTTTAGACGGTAATACTGGTCGCCCTCTTCCGGGCTTAGTTTTTCAAACATTTCCGGGGAGATATCAATACCTTCATCTTCAGTATCAGCTTCCCCCACAGCATCAACTGCAGTTTGTCCTTGCACATCAGCTGCTGGCAATTCCGATGCATCTTCGTTTTTTAGGCGCTTTAAAATCGTCCTTAATTCTGTGCACATTTCCTCTGCATGTCCATCAGGCGTAATGCCCGACTCAATCTTTTCCATTTCGCCTTTGAAAAAGTCTATTGCACGCAAAACGACATCGAAAATCTGAGCCCACTCCGCCTCCGGCGGCAGCTGCTCACGAATTTTTGAAAACAAATCCTCCACAGCATGAGCCAAAGCAGTAATTGCATCAAAGCCCATCATCGCAGAGGAACCTTTAATCGTGTGCATCACACGAAAAGTTTCATCAATTTGCCCCTGCTCCATTGTTGCATTTTGTTCACTACCTAAAAACAGCTCTTCCAGTTGCTCTAGCAGTTGACTGTTCTCAAGGACATATATTTCGAGCATGGATTCGTTTTCACCCACTTGCCGAACACCTCACTTACAAATAAAATATAAACACCACCACTTTTGGCCTGCATGTTAACATGCATCTTATACAAATGACAACTTGCCAAGAAGCTAAAGGTTTACTTAAACTTATTCAACGCCGAAATAATAATTTCTTCCTTAAAAGGCTTCACCACAAAACCCTTTGCACCAAGCATTACGGCCTCTTTCACCATGGCTTCTTGCCCCAATGCCGATACCATAACACAAACAGTTTGTGGTCTAACTTTCATTATTTCTCTTAGAGCATCAATTCCAGAAACTTCCGGCATTGTAATATCCAACGTCATAATATCTGGCTCTAATTCCTGACATTTCGTAATCGCCTGCGCACCATTTTCCGCCTCACCAACAACATCAAAACCATTTTTTGTCAACATGTTTTTGATTGTGAGCCTCATAAAAGCAGCATCGTCTACTACTACCACTTTTTTCATATTTACCCTCCTAAAAGTTTTGTTCTAAAATATTGCAAAAATGCCTTCACAGCACATTCACACCTTTGCCCACAGTTTTCACTGTAAGCTTTCCATCCTCTGTATTTAACTCTATCGTTCTACCATATGAGCCGCCTAAGTCCTCAGCTACAATGGGTATACGCAATTTCAGCACAGCCATCTTACTATTAAAAGCATTTCTATCGCCCACTTTCAGAGCATCATTTTGCATAATGTTTCCAAACATGTGAGCTCCACCTGCTAGTTTTGCTATCATTGTACTCTTATTTGCACCTGTGCGAAGCATTTTGTTATAAAGCTCCACAATCCCTGTATCGGCAAATTTCGCCTTGTTTATTGGGCCAGTAGAAGATTTTGAGTCTGGCAAAACAACATGAACCATACCACCAATCTTGCTCACCTTGTCATATAGCACCACGCCCACACAAGAACCTAAGCCAAGTGTAGTAATATTTTGCGGACATTTCACAACATCCAGTTCTGCCATCCCAATAATAATCGGTTTCATATCTACATGTACAACGCTTTCTTAAGAGCTTCCAATGACTTTATCGTAGGTATTAAAAAGAAATGGCCGTGTATACATTCGGCAGCTCCACCAAATTTTGTGTCAAGCATCAACACCGAATCCCCAATTTCGCCATAAACCAATACCGGAACGTTCATAATAGCCATCGCCATATCGGCCGTCATTTCGGGTACCGAGGGTACTATGGACATACTTGTCATTTCAGATATTGCAGAAAGAAACGCACCCGACAAGATATTGAATACTTCTTTCATCAGTTCAAAATCTTCTAGGTTTATTCCATCGTTTATGTCAACTTCGCGCCCCATCAATGCCTTCACAGTAGCCACTGCGTCGTCCATTTCTTGAGCCATTAAGATGTAGCCTTCCATATCGCCGCCCATACGAACCAATATGCCCAACACCACATGCTCAGGATCACCAATAATCCTGCTCATCTCCGAATATGGTATCATCTCGGCTCTGGGCACTTCTATATGAACAGTTGAGCCAATCATTTCAGAAAGTGCAGATGCAGCATTTCCCGCCCCAATGTTCCCTATTTCTTTTAATAGATCAAGGTCTGCTTCATTAATGTTCATCTTAGCACTCCTAATAAATTTACACTTCTAAATGTTTTATAAACCAAAAAAACAGTGCCCTAACGCAAGTTTCATATCTTTTCAGTTATATTGCACCGCTTTATTCAACTGCCTTAGCCTTCCACAAATTTTGTACATAGCTTTGGGAAGCAAGCTCAATATTCATATACCGAGTCTCACTAATCCATAATAGCTTATTTTTTACAATAAATCAATAGACTATTCCTTTGAATTTGCAAAGTGCTCATCACAGATATATTATACCACTCAGGTGTTATTTAACTACTCTCTAAATATTTGAGCTGTTTAAAAAGCAAAACGGCTGCTATATCCTAACAAATATAACAGCCCTGTCCAATTCAAATTCTTTTATTCTTTATTGTTTTCTGGCAACTCTATCTCTTCTTTTAGATGTGATAAAGTGACAAGGTTTACATTTACACTTGCAGCCATTTGATTTTCCAAAACAACTTTTTTTAGTGTTTCATATCTATATATCCGCATATTCTTTGGTGCATCTATGCCAATTCTTATTCGATCCGACTCAATATTCAACAATGTTATTTTTATGTCATCTCCTATTAGAATCGCCTCATTTATTTTCCGTGTTAGAACCAGCACTGAGACCCACCTCCTTTGAAATGTTTCGATAGTACTTCATCAGCGAATCAAATGCAGGATATCTTATGGGAAGGGGCTTATAGTCCATCATTACTTGTGTGCCCAGCATCTCCTTTACATTTATCAACACAGGTGCCATCAAGTTCACTGTCATCTTGCTCAATTCTTCAGGTAGCACCATGATATTCAGCACAATCATATCTTCTTCACTATGTGTCTTTATGATTTCCAGCTCATCGTCATTCACTTCTATTTCATATTCTGGCTTTATTATAAATGGATTTATAATAGGAACTGAGACATCTACATCCTCTATACTTTGCAACCATTGAATCGGTTCTGTTTGGTCACACCTAATAATCGTAAACTTCGTTAAATTAGCAAACCCCGGAAGTCCCCCGGGGAAAGTAATAATGCTTTTTTCATTTATATTTACTGTACCAAAACGTGATGAGATTATTTCCACTGTTTAAATCCTCTCTTTAAGCTTTTTGATTCACCTTTTTTCCGTTTGTATAGGGCACCCTATCTTCCTTTACCGATATTTTTACTTCACTATGCCCTGAAAGTCTAATCTCCACAGAGTGCGGTGTCACGGTAACATCTGGCATAAAGTCATCATCCCACTCAATCTGCATTTCACCGGTGGTCCACTCTATCTTTACAAATCCAGGATCCCAAGATACATCTGGCATAGATTGTGGCATCATGGCCACATTAATTTCTGGTAACTCGCTCATCATTTGTTCAAATGATATATCACCAATTGGGTTTTTCTTAGTGCCAATATAATTTTCCAATTGCAGCATGTAGTTGCCATTTCCCACAATCGTTTGGATGGCACGCTCAACATTTTGCTTGCTCAATTGATTCATGTACTGCTTCAGCTTTTCAGGAGACCTTCTTCCAGATTCTGCCCACACCTGACTCCAATCCACTTTCATAACAGGTGCTTGCCGCTCCACCATCATTTGGGGTGCAACTCGCTTGGCCCTAAAACGCCTTATTTTGTTGGATACAATTAACTTGGCGTTTGTAGTAGTAATGTCTAGACGCGGCCTACTGGTTTGGATATCCAATGTCTTCATCGGTAGTCACCTCCCTACCAAATAATATTATGAAAACAACCTCATAATTCAACCGTTTTTTGCAAACTATTTTATCTACTTTCTCACCAGACAAAAGCAACTCTTTTTCAGCACCAACGCTTCGATTATCTTAAGAAATCCATCAAAGTCGGCTGTATAATTTGTGCTCCGGCTGCCAACGCCTGTCTGTATATCGCTTCACAGAACTTATACTGCATAATAACATACGCCTGGTCAATATCCTCAATATCTGTACGCACCGCTTCTGCATTGATAAAGTCTACTTGATACCTATTCTCCATCATATCCAGCTTCGTTGCACGTGCGCCCAGCTCCACAATATTGGTCAAGAAAGCATCTTGCTTATTTAATAAACGCGTTAAGTGTGTTGTAAGCACATCATTATTTTCACCCGCATTTAAATCTGTCAGCAAATCGTCTAGGATGCGAAATAAATTTTCTTTGCCCAAGCCCACCAGCTGTATTCCATTGAAAGTGGCATCTGTAGACGTTTCAAACCCTGTCTCAAATCGAATATGCTGCGACATTTCCTGTCCCAGTTTTGTTGTTACAAACCCTGTGTTAGACAAGGAATCTGCTATATCTTCTGCAGTGGCAACGGTCGCTGGGTTCCAAGTGATTGTGCCCAACCCTACAGATGTCAGGTCTATGCCCCCAGCACCGGGCACCAATGTTTGCTTTGTAATCAAAGTGCCCCGCTCATCGTGTATGGCAATCTCTCCCGGATTATTGGTTGTAGAAACAGTAAACTTACCCTGTGCCGTCATAGGACCATTCCAAGTAATTGCAGCAGCTGGGTCACTCGCTGGCTGCTGTATTGCAGTTTCCATCTCAATTTGTGTGGCCATCACATATAAATCCGACGAAACACTACCCGCAACAGCAATTGCATCTCTTATATCCGTAGCCGTAGGCAGGTTGAGAGGATCCGTACATTCGTAGGTAATCACACCCAACCCTTGGCTTGTCATATTAATCGTATTCATACCTTCTCGGGGCGTAGGTATTTTCACCGTTTTTGTAACTGACCCATCTGCGGTTGTAAAGAGCAATTCATCCGCACCATTTGCAGTAATTGTATAATTTTCCAGTGGGTAAATATCGCCTGTCCACGCTCCAAATGTTACATCAGTAACAATGCCAAACGCATTCGCAGGCCTTGGCGGCGTGCTAGCGCCCAAATCCAAGCCATTATACAAAACTTTACCATTTGCATCCATAGAAAAAGGCTTTGTAGATGTATTGAACCCACCAAAAATATATTTATCCGCAATTGCAGTATTGCAGGTTTCAAACAAATGTTGTTTCATCTGGTTAATCAACGTCGCAATATTTTTTTTGTCATCAGGATTTTTTACGCCACCAGCATCAATCGTGTTCTCGTAAACCGTCCTCACAATGCTCTGCATATCAGTAATAGAAGATTCTGCCTGCTGCGTCCATTGGCGTGCCGTCACAATATTATCACGATATTGCTGAATTTGTCTCAGTTGAGCCCGCGCATTCAAGCTATTATTCAGCCCAATTGAGTTGTCCGACAACCGCACCATTTTGCGGTTACTTGCAAGCTGTGAACTATATTTATCCATGCGCAGCATGCCGTTATTCAAATCTTTTAGTACATTATCCATCATCATGGAATTTGTTATTCGCATCTACTTGTTCCTCCATGCGTTATCATCTTAAACAAAAAGCAATGGTGCTAGCTTTTAAGACCGCCCCACCAGACCCATTCTGTTTATTAAAGTATCCAGTTCCTCATCTATTGCAGTTATCATACGCGACGCAGCACTGTAAGAATGGCCAAAACGCACAATATTAGTCATTTCCTCGTCAAGTGAAACTGCGCTGATAGATTTCCGTTGTTGATCCAAATGAGCCCTCATCACACTCTGCGCATCAGACGTAGTATGCATATGGCTCATAGATAAAGAAATACTGTTTAACAGTTCCTTATAACGTCCGCTCAGGTTGTCCGGTCTGCCATCGTCATCCTTCTTGTATATCAGGTCGCAAAGTTTTTTTAATATTTCGGCATTACCCGTTTGATTGTTTTCTTTTGTTGGATCCAACACTGGCATGTCCGAGCAAGCAATGTTACTGGCATCCTTCAAAATTTCTGCATCCAGCGAAATTGTTTTTGCAGTCAGCCCTGCCACATCAAAAAAATTAATACCCGTGCGCGAAGCTTGATTCACCGTGCCCGGCAATGTCCAACCCGTTGTATGCACTGCATTGAATTCTTCCACCAATTTACGAGCCATGGCATTCAATTGCTCCACCACCTGCGGTATACCCGGGTTGGTAGAGCTGTCTCCATCGCGAATGTCCAAATAGCCCCGCAACGCACCATTGGTAATCTCCACAGCTCTACCCGTAGAGTTTCCGTCAGCATCCGCCCAGTAAATTCCGTATACATCTGCTTCACCCGGTATCGCGTTCGGCACATCTTTTTCTACCACCATATGCTTTGTGCGGTCATGGTGTATCAGTGTCTTGTTGCCCACCTGCACCACCATCTGTCCATTGGGGTCTTCACTCACTGTAATGTTCATAATTCCCGAAAGCGTATCCAACAAAACGTTACGCTGGTCACGCAGATCATTCGCCCGTGCGCCTGTTATTTCAAAAGAACTAATTTGCTTATTCAAAAGCGCAATTTGGTCTACCAAATCATTTACTTCATTTACAGAAATCCGTATACTTTCATTCAATGCATCCTGCTGTTCTATTAGCTTGTTGTAATAAAGATGCATGGAATCAGTAATCTTTATCGCATTTTCCTTCACACTGTTACGTGCGGGGGAATTGGATGGGCTCGCCACCAAGGCATACAGGCTGCTATAAAAACCTTCTATCACACTGGTCAGTCCTGCCGAAACATCCATTTGATCCAGCTCGTTGTTAAACAGAGCCTCTACATATTCAAAATGTTGCTCTTTTGTTGTCCATTGCGTAGTTGTGGCATTTTCATTCCTATATTGATGGTCTAGGAACGGGTTGCGCACCTGCTCGATAAACATTGTGTTTACACCACGTCCTGCTGTGCTTTTCCTATCCACAGCTATAAAGGTATCGCCATATCCCGGCGGCATCGCCTTTGTTACAAGCCTTTGCCGGGTATATCCAACTGTAGAGGAGTTAGACATATTGTGCCCTGTTACATCCAATTGATTTTGTGCTGTAAACAATCCCGTTTTTGCTATTTCCAGTCCGTAAAATGTTGATCTCATAAAAAACCAAAACCTTTCCGTCTCACATCCATTTTTTAGTCATCCACGCTCTACGTGAGTCAAGCAGAGCAGTGATGGCTCCCGCTGCGTATATAAATCGCCATCATTCATACGCTTTTTATCTACAAAAGCCAATCTCTATTGATAAAGCCGTTTTTGCTAGTCTATGCTTCACTATCCAGTATACTTCTGTTATCTATCCCGCTGTCATCCACCGTTCCTGTATTGCCATATATGCTACTTACATCGGGTTCCTTCAGCACTGTATTAATCATATATTCCATATATTCCAAATGGAATTCTATCAGTGACTGGTTCTCTGCATTAATCCTCTTCTGCTTTTCTATTATTCCCTTCAGCTCATCCGATATGTCAACCAGTTTTGCTTGTTGCCCTGGGTTCGCAACTTTTATAATTTCCTGTATAGAGGTTTCTTCCTCTTTGCCTTGCAAAAGCGACAATACCAAGCTATTTCTTTCATCTTCCAAGCGGGTAGCATCCTCCATAAGGTGCCATTCCTCTTTTATCAAGTCACTCACATGTTGCGCTTCATTGGCAATAATATATTCCTGTTTTTTCTTTGACATATCATAAAGCTTACTGTACACCTCTTTCAGCTGTTCCAGTAAAGCGATAATCTTATCAATCATTCAACTGCCTTCTTTCGTAATACCCCTGAAGCATCAGTATGCTGTCTGCCAGTTCTTCCGCTTTCACTTCATAGGCTCCACTTTCAATTTTGCTCTTTATCGTATCAATATTGATGTCAGACTTCTCCAAGCGATCACTTATAGAGCTTTTTGCAGCTTTCAAAACATCAGAAAACAAGGTTGCATCTTTAGAGAATGCAATTTCATCATGCTGGCTTACCTGGGTTGCCGAGCCCACTTCTGCCTTTTTCCTTGTTGCTTTGTATTGTTCCAATCCTGCTACAGGAAAAGTCACATTTACTTTCATCTCTATCTACCTCAATTTCTACCTTTTGTTCAAGTTTATATGCAGCTTATTTTGCGTCTTAAGTCCGCTTGTATCCTTTTGTTTCGGTGGTGCTACGGCTGCCCCTCCCGGTGCCACACTGCTTTGCAACGCACTTGCAAGATTCTTTTTGCAGTTCTCGCACATCGTTCCTGTTGTAATGGCTATTCCACATTTTTCACAGGCCAACAAGCCATCTGCACTCTTTAGTTGTAGTCTTCCTTCTTTCAAAAACTGTAGTATTGTTTTCAGCGGCACTTCTGTCTCTTCGGCGACATCCTCTACTTTTACAGTTGGATTATCATATATATACTTTCTTACCTTTGTAAACTCTTCATCCTGTTTCTTAATGCATTCGGGACAAATAGGTCTTCCCATATTCGAAAAAATCTTACCGCAAGATTTGCACTTTTTAAAATTATTCAGCACTTCTTTTCACCCTCCTCGCCAGATGCCCTCTATTAACGTCTCACCGATATTGCAGTTTCATCCATCTGATCTGCCGTGGACAGTGCCCGTGAAGAGAATTGCAACATGCGTGTACCTCTCACCAATTGAGACATCTCCTCAGCAAGGTCTACATTGGAGCCTTCATACGCCCCCTGCACTACACTGTATTCATCTGTACCCGCTGCACGCGCAGTGCCCGAGTTAGCAGATGCCGCAAACATGTTGCCAGATATCAGTTCCAAACCATCTGGGTTTGGAAAAGCATAAATCCCAATTTTTGCATAGGGGGTAGTTGTCACAACATCTTCACCCTTTTCGTTCTTTACAGTCGTCACACTGGATATCGTTCCATCTTTGCCAATCAAAAGCTGTCCATCCTCAGGCAATCTAATCCTTTGACCATTTTGATCCAATACATATTGTCTGCCTGCTGTCACAAGATAAACACCATCTGCCTCAACACTTTTTTCAAATGCGCCATCTCTGGTATATGCCACTTCACCATTTCCCTGCCTTACAGCAAAAAAAGTGGTTACACCGGGTGGGTTTTCCATAAAACAATTGGTTTCCGAGCCTTCGTTCATAAAGCCCGTTACAAAATTTCTAATAAAACCAGAAACCAGTACACCCGATCCCTTTTTCATGTTCAAGTTGTCCTGCGGTTGCTCCACACGCTGCATGGTTTGGTACAACGCATCTTTAAAATCCGCACGGTTGCTTTTATAGCCATTTGTGCTTACATTTGCCAAGTTATTGGCTATGGTATCTATTCTTTTTTGCTGCGACATTATTCCCAGTGCCGCAGTGTAAGTGCCCTGCATCATAGTCTCAATTCTCCTTAAAACTTCGCTATATCGTTTACTGTTCTAGATAAGGATTCGTCCGTCATTCGCAATATACGCTGGCTGGATTCATACACTCTATTCGTCATTAACATTTCTGTTACTTCCTGCCCCATTTCCACATTAGAGCCTTCTATTGCGCCCTGCTGTACAGAAGAATTTTGTGCCTGTCGCGGCGCTGCGTTGTTGTATGGTACAAAATTATTGTTACCCATTTTTCGCAGTACATTTGTATCTTCAAATTCTACTATTTGCAATCTGGCACGCTGTACTCCATCCACAGTTATCGTACCATCTGGGTTCACAACCATTCTTGCCGGCCCGCCCGGCCCCAAATTGATGCGTCCACCGCCCTGACCCAGCACATAGTTACCATCCTGCGTCAGCAAATCCCCCGCTGCATTGGTAGCAAAGTTTCCCGCTCGCGTATACTGAATGCCTTCCGGTGTTTGTATCGTGAAGAAGCCCTCTCCATTTATCATCATATCAGTTGCTATGTTAGTGGTTTGAGGCGACCCCTGTGCAAAATTTGTTACCAGCTCATCTACATAAAGGCCTGTGTTCTGCGGCCCCACCTGCCTACGGCTAATAAAATTCGGGTCGTGCAAACGCTCCAAAAGCATATCCTGAAAAGAGCGAGTAATCACCTTGTCATTCTTGTATCCCACTGTATCGCCATTCGTTATATTATTGATCACAACATCCATCTTTGCGCGTTGCGTCATCATTCCAGTACCTGCAATGTAAAAACTTCTCAGCATACATTTATCTCCACCTTAATCTTAATATTAGTTTATCGTTAGGTCTCCTGCAAAACTTTAGTCAATTCTACAGTCAAAAGCATATTTAATATTTATTTTTTGTTTGAATTTTATTATATTCCTCGATTGATATTATAAGAATTCAGCTTTAGCATCAATGCAACTTCCGTCTTGGATAAGTTCATTCTCTTTGCAATGGCCTCCACATCTTCGCCTTCTCTTAGCAAATCCTCTAAAGTCTTTTCCTCTTCGGGTATATACTCTTCTTCAGTCCCCACCACTATATCTATAGAAGGACGAGTCTCCTGCATCTCCTTAAAGGAATCAATCTCCTGTTGCCGACCACTCTCCTCTCGAATATATGTAAAGCCCTCCCGCAAAGTAGAAAGCGCCTGCATGTCCGTCTCTATTCTTTTTATATTGGTCTCAATATTCTCCTTGCTGCTATCTACATACTCTTTCAATGCTTCTATCATATCTTCCACTTCAAAATAAAGCATCATCACTTTTTTTTCTTTTTCATCCAGGTCGGCCTCTTCTTTTTTTCGGTTCTTTTTCATGCCATTCAAAAAAAGGACAAGCAATAGTATTACCAGACCAAAGACAAACAATGCAAATAGATAGTACTCTACCCCCATATATGCTTACTCCATTTCGCCTATCATTTATCACCAAAACCTTATGCATAACATAAATAGTTAGCCCACCCATAAGGCAGACTAACTTATTTTTCTTTATACATCTATGTCTATTTCTACACCTACACCACCTGCCAAAAGCTTTTCAGCGTTCTCCTCTTGTGGTGTTTTAGCGCCTCTTTTATTCTTCTTTAACATTCTGCTTTCAGGGTCAGTATACTCATCACTGGTATGCTGTTCATCTTTCTCTTTTTCTATCCTGCGATGCTCTACTTTTTCTGCATCCCCCACAGTGTTTTGCTCGTTTACAACACGCTCTCTTTCCAAATGCGCCTGAAATTCTTTGCGAACCTCTTTGTCCGCATGCCGTTCCCCAACAATTTTAGAAGCGTTAAGACTTTGCTGTATCATCATCTGATTATCTATACCGCGTATCATATAACCTCCCCCTCTTAGCATTATGTTCCGGCCTATTTGCTTATGCCACAACAAAACTCAAATCATTTACTCTATCACTATAATATCGTTAAAATTCTTTGCTACTTTAACTTCGTTGCTTCGCCTCTTTGCTATAAGAAAATACTTTAGAAGTAATTTCTTTGTTTTCAGAAAAGTATGTAACATATTGATTATCCTGTCTAATTTGCAATACACTGCTTCCAATAATAATTTTAGCACCTCTAAATATTTTATCCTGCACATGAATATTGCCGTCCATTGCGCCCTGCATAGATTCTTCCAGATGCGTTTGTTCTAAAAAAAGTTCATTCCTCTGCGTCTCCATTTGTGCCAATTTAGCCCGCACTTCCAACACCACTTTTGGGTTGCTCCGCGGGCCGTCTGGGCGAGATGCCACCTCTAGCGCCAGCCTCATTCTGCTAATGCTGCCATCCAGCATTTTTAGGGTATCTTGCACTTCTTTAAGGCGGGCACGTTTTTTAGGTGATACGCCAATTTCCACTACTGTTGCCGTACCTGCCTCCGTGCCTATTATCTTTGCAACTATAAAGCTACTCCCACTGGTTAGTCCGCCAATAATAGTACCCTTTCCATAAGATACATCAATATATCCTTCACTCATCATGGTACTATGCAATGCAAATTCTGTTGTAATGCCAACCGCCGCATCCAGCGAAGCCCGCTCTACATATTTCACATTTATGCTGCCACCAGCACTTACAACTGCTTTATCTCCACCGTTTATTCCACTTTTCAGGATAATGTCTCCACCTGCGTAAAGCTCTGCACTTTCCACTCTACCATCTACCGTTATGTTGCCAGCCGCTCGAATGGTAAACCCGGCGTTTACATTTCCAGCCACCTCCACATCTCCGGCGAAATCAATATTACCCACTGCCATATCCACATCACCGGGAATTTTTACAGCTGGCGATATCTCCAATGTACCCGACACCATTTCTAGGCGGCCATCTATTCCCGCAACAAGAGCACTTTTATCTTCGGAAATCGCCATGTTCTTGCCTTTGGGTAGCGCCACCTCTTTTCCGGGACGCGGTTTCAGTTCATTCCCAAACACATCATAGCCCATTTCCCCAGACGTAGCAGGTATGCGCGTAATCAAAACCTGTCCTTTGTCCACTTTTACAAACTCATGGATTTCACGATGGTCAATTTTACTGGCATCTTGTTTGGTTTTAATAATGTCCTCCGGCAAAGTATAATGATGCTCCAGCCTGCCATCCACGCCATCTTCAACCGGTTTTCCCTCAGCAATCAAAACCTCGCTAAAATATGCTTCCTCCTGCAACGCTTGTGCAAGGGCGTCTTTATTCAACTCGCCATTTAGTTTGTATTTAGATTTCAGGGTCTCTGTAAGCGTCTCCGCCGTGAATGCTCCCCCCCCTGCATCGGGCGGCAGCAATATCATCCATGCCTTCATGTTGCTGTTTTCAGTTCTTATCTCAACATCCGCATCCAGTATTTTCTCTTCTTGAGGGGGCGCTATCTTGTCTTCGTTCGCATACCCCGCCGAAATCAGCGCACTCACAATGGAAAGGTTAACGCCTTGTATTTCTTTTCGTTTTATATAGCCTACCATGTGTGCTATTGTTACATTTGCATCCATATCATTCTTATTAAATGATAAGTACACACCGCTCTGTTCATAGTAGAGTTGTAGTCCACTAACACCCGAATGAGATTCACTTGTTATTACTACAATCTCTTCCGCATCATTCGTGTCAACAATCTCATTCAGCTTATTTTCTGTATCCACTGCCATACATTACCCCTTTTTTCTCTATCCCCTAAAATTTACCTTTTTTCTTCTCGGCCATATCACACAGATTTCAAGCGGCTTTGTATTCGTTTAATGGCCTTAGAGTGTATTTGAGAAACACGTGATTCACTTACTCCCAGTATCTTCGCAATTTCCTTAAGCAGAAGTTCTTTGTTATAGTAAAGCTCTATTACCAGCTTTTCTGTTTCAGGCAATTCATCCAATATTTCTGTTAATATACGCAACATTTCTTTTTTTTCAAAATGTTGTTCGGGCAATGCACCCTCATCATGATCCTTTATAGTATCAATTACTTTTATTGGCTGCTCTGTAGAGCCCGACGATATCACACTTTCAAAATAGATAATGCTATAAATATATTCATTCTCCAGTGCCTCTTTTACCTGCACTGGGGATAGTTCAAGGCTTTGTGCAACTTCTTTGTCTGTTGCCTCCCTTCCATACAGCATAGAGAGTTTCTCGAATTCCTGTTTCACCTTTTTTATACGGGTGCGCATACTGCTGGAGATCCAATCCTGTTTTCGCATATAATCCAGTATTTCGCCTTGAATTCGTTTAGACGCATAGGTTTCAAATTTCACATTCCGCATACTGTCAAACTTACCTATTGCATCCATCAGGCCAATCACACCGTTGGAAACCAGGTCATCATAGTCGTTTTGATTTTTATAGGTGGGCATCATTCTAAGCACTATTTTTTTCACCAAAAACAAATAATGCATCAGAAGCTCATTTTTGTTTTCCACGCTTGGGTCAGCAAAATAGTTCTCCCACAACACATCTATATTTTGTTCCCGATTAATCTTTCCACTTTTTTCCAAAGAAACCTCCTCCAATTGAAGTAAAGGCCTCCTTCCCCTATCATTCGCCTAAACTTTGCGTGCAACTTGCTGACTAAATACAAAACGCCGAATTTTCTTCAGTTGTTTCTCATCCTCTGTATGAAACTTTATGCCTATACGGTAAATATAAACATTATCTTTAAACCATACAATACGACGCATTACTTTTGCATCAAACACATATTCCTCATCGTTAATTACAAACTTGCACTGCACCACATCGCCCGATTTCCACCGGTTGTCCTCGGTAGTAAACCCAATTCCCGTTTCGGAAATATCCATTCCCTTGCACTGCACATATTGGCGTTGTTCTTCCTCATTGCCATGCTTGTCCCACATTTTACGCATATAAATATCAAAGGAATACGGCAAACGAAAACTTGCCCTTCTTTGAATTTCTTGAATGGTAGAGATACGCACCATACGAGTTACAGGTAGTTTGTCTATTGTATCTCTGCCCTCTATTTCAGCTAAAAAGGAAAAACACCGTTCTCCCCTTGTATAGGAAACATCAAAGGCTTGCCGCCTCCACCTATAGTTCCAAATATCTGTTAAAAAATCCGCTGCCCATATCATATTGTTTTCTATCAGTTCAATATGCGTAGTAACCGTTTTATCATCAGATATATCAATAAGCAATTGGTCACCAATCACCGGCTCAATATTTTCTTCATTCATGAGTTTTTGCTCATCGGTATTCATCCTTATTTCCTCCCTTAGTTAAAAAGTGCCCAAAAAATTTCTTCAACCCTTTTGCATCTTTTTGCCCCTCTTCAGGACGCGAAACTGCATTGGCCATGCTCTGTATTCTCATGGAAAGCAACTTTGTTGGGTGCTTTATTGTATAGGGCACCAATGACAAGATAGATTCTGTCATCTTGCTATCCATAGGCATAAAGCCCAGCATATCCACGTTACAACCTAAGTGCTTCTTTACCACGTTGGAGAAGCTTTCAAATGTCTTTATCGCACTTCTCTCAGATTCCGCTTTATTTATCAATGCATATATTTCAGGCTTCACCGGCAGCCCAGCAGTTGCCTTCAGCATCACATAACTATCCAATATCGAAGTAGGCTCCGATGTCATCACCAGTATTGTTCTGTCACTTGCCGCTATCATCTGCAGTATATTGTGGCTAAGTCCCGCACCTGTATCTATCAATATAAAATCCATAACATCTTCCAGCGGCTCCAATTGAGCCAATGCAGATGCCAGCTTGTCCTCCTGCATATGCACCAAGTCCATCAGCCCTGCCCCACCCGAAATATGCCACACATTCGGAAAACACTCCTCCATAATTTCATTTAACCGTTTTTCACCACTTAAAACATGGCTCATGTTATATTTGGAGTTCGCGCCCAGCAATATATTTACATTGGAAAAACCAAAGTCTGCGTCAATAATCACAACTTTCTTGTTGCATCTGGAAAGCGCAATAGCAAAATTAACGGTAAAACTGGTTTTCCCCACGCCGCCTTTTCCGCTGGTTATACAGTACACCATGGCTTTTTTATTTGTCTCAGGGGCAGCCACCTTGGGTGTTTCCGCATTCAGCTGTTCTGCCATCTCTCGTAATTTTGCCGCCTGATCTCCTATCAACATCATCTCTCCAAAATTGCCTGTGCCACTTCCTCCGGGTTTACCTCGGTAATATCATCCGGTACATTTTGACCAGTTGTCACATAGCTAAGTGGTCTACCGCTTTCCTTTGCCGTGTATAACAGTACCCCTTGTGTGGGCGATTCATCCATCTTCGTAATAATAATATTGTGCACTTTCAAAAAAGAATAGTTGTCCACAATTGTTTTAATCACTTTTTCGGATGTGGATGCACTCACCAGCAAATAAATCTCATCCACTTGCCCCAGCTTCACCAGTTCCTTAATCTCATCTTGATATTGGGTGTTGCTGGACAACTTGCCTGCCGTATCTATAAATACAATATCTTTGCTTTTAAAGGCCTCCAGCGCGTCAATAATCTCGTTTTGTCGATATATCGTAATCATTTCTGTATTCAAAATTTCACAATATGCCTTCAGGTGTTCTTTGGCCGCCACTCTAAAAACATCTGCATTAATCACGCCAACATTCAGCTTTTGCTCGTAAAGTAGTTTTGCTGCCAGTTTTACCAGGGTGGTAGTTTTGCCAACACCTGTCGGGCCAATTAGCATTACCACCTTGCGTTTAAACTTTGTGCACTGCACTGGTTTTGCATTTCCAATCACATCCAGCATCAGGCTTTTCAAAACATCCTTGGGGTCTGCTTCTCTGCTAGTCAAAACATCTTCTGTTTTTATACACAACTCAATGGCTAAGTTACGTTCTACATCACTTTCCAGCAGTTTATTGAAAAGTTCTCGCACCTCGCTAGAGAATTTTGCATCCATACCTACCGAATAACTTTCCATCTTGCTGGAAAGTCCACTAATCATATCTTTTAACTGGTCAATGCTTTCATCCAGCACTTCAATCTTTTTTAGTTTTTCATTGGATTCCTTTATGTTTTTTTCAACCATTTTTTCCATATGGGCAGCCACCGTGCTAATGGCATTCTTCTGCTCGTCTACAGGGGGCACAGGCACCAATGGAGCAAATTTTTTAATTTCTACTGGTGGTATATAGGGCTTTTCCTTCGGTTTTTCCTCGTATCCTGCCACCACTTCTATCTGCTTTTTAGAAAACAAACCAAACAATCCTTTTTTGGTGCGCACAAATTTACTGCTTAAAATAACCGCATCCGATCCAATTTCTTCTTTTATAATTTTCAATGCATCCTGCATGTTGTCTGCATAATACTTCTTGAGCTTCATTTTCTACCTTCTCCCTGCAAACTTGTAACCGCTAGGCTCCCAACGCAATCACACCATCGGAATACACCTCAACGCTCTGATCCAATTCATTGTATGACAATACCACAAGGTCTGGTATCATTTGGCTGGTAATGTTTTTAAACTGACGCCGCACCAGTGGCGAGGTTAGCACAATGGGCGTAATTCCTAGTTTTGTCATCTTCTCTATTGCATTTTTCAAACTAGCATAAATCTTCTGTATCTCATCCTGATTCAACGCCACATAGGTGCCCTGTTCTGTTTGCTTGGTCTTTTCAGAAATCAATTGTTCCAATGCCGGATCCAATGTAATCACACGAGCTTTATTCGTGGGAATAAATTGCCGTGAAATAGAGCGGTACAGGCTCTTCCTCACATATTCCGTTAATAAGTCCACATCCCGCACTATTGCCCCATAATCAGCAAGCGTCTCCAGAATAGTACCCATATCACGAATGGAAATACCTTCCTTCAACAAGTTTGCCAAAACTTTCTGTACTTCACCCAGCGAGAACAACTTGGGAACCACTTCCTCCACCAATGCTGGTTGAGAGTTTTTCAAGTTGTCTATCAGCAATTGTACTTGCTGCCGTGTTAACAGTTCGAAGCTATGCCGCTTAATTGTCTCTGTTAAGTGTGTGGCAATTACAGAAGGTGCATCCACCGTTGTGTAGCCCATCAGCTCTGCCTTCTCACGCTCTTCCTCCGGAATCCAAATTGCGGGCAAACCAAATGTTGGCTCCACTGTTTCTATCCCCTGCAATTTGCCCTTTGTTTCCTCGGTACTCAGTGCCAGTATATGATCCATCATTACTTCACCTTGGGCAACTTCCACACCTTTTATCTTTATCACATATTCATTGGTATTCAACTGAATGTTATCTCTTATGCGAATGATGGGCACAATGATACCCAAATCCAGCGCACATTGTCTGCGTATCATTACCACACGCTCCAGCAAGTCTCCACCTTGATTCGCATCTACCAGCGGCACCAAACCATAGCCCAGCTCTATCCCTATCAGTTCTATTTGCAACAAAGACGTCACATTTTCTGGCTTTCGTTTTTCAGCTGCCGCTGCTTCCGCTTTGTCAATTTCCTCTGGCGGCAATGCAGCAGGCTTTTTCGATGCACGTGTCAGCATATATCCACCCACCAGCATAATTGCAGCAATAATAAACAACGGTGCCTTTGGCAAGCCGGGTATCAGTGCCAGTATCAACAGCATCACACCTAAAATATAAAAAATCATGGGCTGTCTGGAAAGCTGTTCCATCAAGTCTCTACCCAAATTTTCTTTAGATGCTGAACGTGTTACAATAATACCAGTTGCTGTGGAAACCATCAACGCAGGTATTTGGCTTACCAATCCGTCACCAATGGTAGCAACACTATAAACCTGCAACACTTCATCCATTGGCATACTGCCTTGCAACATGCCAATAATCAAGCCACCTACCATGTTTATAATAACCACCAATATGCCAACTACAGCATCACCCTTCACAAACTTACTGGCACCATCCATAGCGCCATAGAAGCTTGCTTCACGCGTCACCTTTTCACGCCTGTCCTTCGCCTGCTGCTCATCAATCAAACCAGAGTTCAGGTCGGCATCTATTGCCATCTGTTTGCCCGGCATTGCATCCAGTGTAAAACGCGCAGAAACCTCTGCAACGCGTTCTGCACCCTTTGTAATAACTATAAATTGAATCACAACAATGATGAGGAAGATAATAATACCTACAACTAGGTTGTTGCCCGTGGCAAATTTACCAAAGGCATTTATCACCTCGCCTGCTTTTCCGTCATTCCCCAAAATCAGGCGGGTAGATGCTATATTCAACCCCAATCTAAACAGCGTAAGTATCAACAATAATGTAGGGAATGCAGAGAAATCCAAAGCTTCCCGCACATACATAGACATCAACAGCACCAGCAAAGACATTGTTATACTCACAATTAACAGCACGTCCAATAACATCGCTGGTATCGGTACAATAATCAGCAATATCACTACCAGTATTACAAATGCAATTGATGCGTCTTTTATCTTCATCCAGTTCCCCTGATCATACTACTTTGCTCTATGTTTATGTGCACACAGCCCCACAAAAAACATCACTCTTATTATTCTAATATAAAAAAGTCTCGCAGTCCACTTATTCGACCAATTATCTCTTATTTTTTGCACGAAAGATTTGAGCAAGAATTTCTGCTACCGCTTGATACATCTCTACAGGTATAAAATCTCCTATATTACAGTAAGCATAAATTCCACGAGCCAGCTCTCTGTCTTCCACAATTTCCACGTTATTTTCTTTGGCAACTTCCTTTATTTTTTGTGCAACCCGTTCTTTGCCCTTCGCAATCACCATGGGTGCATCACCTTTGCTCTCATCGTATTTCAGCGCAACCGCATAATGCGTTGGGTTGGTAATTACCACATCCGCATCCGGAACGCCCTGCATCATACGCATCATAGACATTTCACGTTGCTTTTGCTTTATCTTACCCTTTATTTGCGGGTCACCCTCTTGGCTTTTCATCTCCATCTTTATTTCGTACTTGCTCATACGCAAATCTTTTTCATACCGCCAACGTTGGTACATATAGTCCACCGCAGCTATAATTGCCAGCACCATACATATTTGCAGTGCCGCATCAAAAACCATTTCCGCTATTTTTTGAATTGCCCCCACATAATTGTCTCGCATCATTGCGGGGAATACAACCAAGTTAGAAGATACCTGACTGTATATAATATATCCAATTACCACCACTTTTAAAACCGCTTTTGCAAGTTCAAACAGCGCACGAGTGGAAAACAGTCGTTTGAAGCCTTCCAGTACATTTAACCGTTCCATTTTGGGCTGCATTGCCTTGGTGCTGAATAAAAAGCCCACCTGCACCACATTTACCAGAATTGCCGCCAATACCGCCACCACCAATATGGGCAACATAATATTAAGAAATCCCAATATCATATCGTTGCCAACCACCATCATCCTTTGTGTGGTCAGTACCTCTGCGGTCATCTTTTGTCCGGATAGGTACGTTTTTGTAAAATTCATTAAATTTTCAGCAATCATAGGCATCAGTGCCCTAAGTGCCACAAACATGATGAGCAGGCAACCCGTCATCACAAGTTCATTGCTTTTTAATACCTGACCGCGCTCCCGAGCATCCTCTTTCTTTTTGGGAGTCGCTTGTTCAGTGCGTTCACCGGTGCCGCCATCATCGGCCATGCTTCATCACCTACCCTGTTAACGTAGCGAACATTCTTTCCATCCCTTGGTTCATAGCTTCAAATATTGTTTGTGTAAATGGAATGTACACGGGCATCATTGCCGCAAGCACCGCAAAACCAAGTATCATCTTTATGGGAATTCCTATAGAGAAAGCATTCATCTGTGGTACCACACGCATTAAAATACCAAAGCAGGCCTCACCCAAAAGGCCGGCCGCCACAATTGGCATGGCAACAATAATGGCCAAAATAAATGATTCTATGAACAGCTGTGCCGCCACCCAGCCAATTCCTGGGTCAAATACCACGCTACCTATTGGAATTTTCTGCACAGAAGTATACATAATTTCTATCAAACGATGATGCCCATCCACCGCAAAAAAAACCAACAACATTATAATATTCAGCAAGTTACCCGTCATAGGTACCTGCAGGTTGCTCTGCACGTCAAATACATTCACCATACCAAAACCCATCTGCATATCTATTATTTGCCCGGCTGTGAACGCAATGGTAAAAAAAAGATTGAGCACATACCCCAGTATCAGCCCAAACAGCAACTCTTTTACGCATAATAATATAAAAAGAAAAATGTCATCGTTATAGTTCAAAGACTGTGCATGCGGAACAGACATATAGAACAACACCGCCAAGCAAGCACAATACCCTATTTTAGCTACCTGAGGAATATTTCTACGCCCAAAAATAGGGGAACTAAAAATCAAACCCGATACCCGCAAAAACAGCAACAGGAAATAATCCCAGTCTGTCACCAGTGCAGCAATAAAATCCTCCATATTACCTCACTTTTATGTAGGCACTGTTATTGCATATTCATACATACGAGTTGTAAATTCTGTTAAATTGTTCAACATAAACCCGCCAAATATAAGTATCGCAAGCAGTATGCCCACAATCTTAGGCACAAACGTCAGTGTTTGCTCGTTTATCTGCGATGCAGCCTGAAAAATAGATATAATAATACCAATCACAAGACCCACTAAAATTGGCGGTAGCGATACTTTCAGCACCGTCAAAATAGCGTCTTGCATAATCGTTACTACCATTTGCTGTCCGATAATCCATCAACTCCTTATATTACAAAATCACCTAATATAACTATACTTCGTCTAGCTAGTAGAAGCCCATAATAAGGGTACGCATGGTAAGTGTCCATCCATCCACCAGCACAAATAACAGCACCTTAAAAGGCAGCGAAATTACAATAGGCGGCAACATCATCATACCCATAGACATCAGCACACTGGCCACCACCATATCCATTACAATAAATGGAATATAGATAAAAAACCCTATCTGGAAAGCACGTTTTATTTCACTGGTCAAAAAAGCAGGAATCAACGTACTCATGGGCACATCTTCCGTTTTTGTTGCAGGCTCCATCGTGAAGCTATTGAACATCTCCAAATCGCTTTTATATGTGTTCCGCAGCATAAATTTACGCAAAGGCACTTCTGCAACGTCTATCGCCTCTTGAAACGTTATTTCCTGCGCTACATATGGGTCAATTGCATCCTGCTTTATTTCCGTAATCACAGGCGACATCACAAAAAGCGTTAGGAACAATGCCAACACAACAATAACCTGGTTGGGCGGCATTTGCTGCAAGCCCAATGCATTCCTAGTGAATGACAATACAATAACAATCCGGGTGAAGCCGGATAGCATAATTAATATAGACGGCGCTATACTAAGAATAGTAAGCAAACCCACCAGTTGCAAGCTTTGTGAGCGACTACCCAAAAGTTCCCCCAGCGGGCCTGCACCTGTATCTGTTCCGGTTGTAGATTGTGTAGTACCAATCCCACTGGTCTGCGTTTGTGCGCTGGATGCACAGCCGCTTATAATTACAATGCATACAATTAAAACGATTGTAAAAATCAGAAGTTTCTTTTTCTTCAAACTGGCAACAACCCCCTGATCCCAATCCAACTTTGCTTTGCAAAATGATTATTTATCTTCAGCATCCGCTTCTCCACTAATGCCTTCTTTATTTGCAATACTTTCGGCATCCCTCAGTTCCATTTCTTCTTTCAAACGCGCCGTAAACTCTTCCGGCGGCGCATTTTTCCCCTTATGGAACAACTTATAAAACCATACTTTTACAGTGCTCCCCAATTGTTTTAGGTACTCTAAAAAGCTAGGTTCTTCTCCCGACACAGTATAAGAGGCGTTGTCCTCGCCATCCGCCTCCTCTTTTTCCTTACGCGCTTCAATATCCTCTGGCGGGATCAACACTTTATCTATCAGATGCATATCCTGTCCTGTAGTACTCATCAAGTAGTATTGCCCTTTAAACTCTACCACCATAATTGTTTTATCTTTGTCCACCACAATTCGGTCTGCTACCGAAACCAAACTGCCCAGTTCCACCCTGCTGGAGGAAAACCATTTCGAGCCAGTTTTCCGGCTCGTGCTTGTTTTCTTCATCCCTCGTTGCAACGAGCGTTTAGAAATAAATTTGGTTAGAAAATAAATGGCAACAACAAATATCAACAGATAAAGAATGAGCAGGATAACACTTTGCACATTCACTACTTCCGGTGACAACTGTGTATCCTGCGCCAACAGCGTACTTTCATCCATGTAAATGTCTCCAGTTATACCTGCATTCTTACAATTTCATTATATGCTTCCACTACTTTATTGCGAACCTGCACCACCATGTTCAGTGCCAATTCAGATTTTGTGCTGTTTACCATCACTTGCGCAATGTTATCCACTTCACCAGAAAGCAACGCTTGCGTATCTGCCTCTGTTACTTGATAAAGCTTGTCCGCTTCTGCAATAGAATTGCTTAGAATATCTTTAAAGGATTCAGCGTTCTCTATGTTGTTTTGGTTCAGCATGCTGTATTGGTTTCTTTGAATTGATAAATTAAGACCCGATATTTTATCCATACTTACCCCCTAAGGTTTCGTTTGTTTATCGCCCTATTTCCAGTGCCGACATTGCCATACTCTTCGTGCCATTCAGCACAGTAATATTGGCTTCATACGACCTTGTTGCAGACATATAATCCACCATTTCCCGCGCCAATTCCACATTGGGCTTTTGCACATACCCAAATTCGTTTGCATCGGGGTGGTCTGGGTCATACTGCAATTTAAAGTCAGATTGATCCTCGCGAATATCCACCACACGCACACCGCTGCCTGCAGTTCCCGCTAACGATGTGTTCAGCGCATCCGAAAAAGTGGTGTTCGAACGTTCTTGAAAAATAACATAGCGCCTACGATAGGGTTGCCCCTCGGCGTTCCTTGTGGTGTCTATGTTTGCCACATTTTCAGATACCACATCCATGCGCAACCTTTGAGCTGTTAACGCAGATGAACTAATGTCCATAGATGATAAAAATGCCATAGTACCCTCCTAAAATTAGGTTCCTTTTATTGCAGTTCTCAATTGACCAAGCTGCCCGTTTATTTTCCGCTGCAATGTATTATAAAAGATTACATTCTTTGCGTAATCCGTCATCTCTTTGTCTATATTCACATTGTTTTCGTCCATACGTTCCACAGTGTTATGGGAAAATACAGTCTGCAAGCTTCCATCCGAATCTCCCAATACCATATGTGTAGCACGTGTTCTTTTTAGCTGAAAACCATCCGAGCCATTCTCTAAAGCATTTTTATACAGGCTTTCAAATTCCACTTCCGAAGCTTTGAACCCCGGTGTGTCAACATTGGCCACGTTATTCAATATCACAGCATTTCGTTGCCACGATGCATTTAGGCCGCTTTCCAGCCCATTCAAACCAGAAAATATTTTCAAGTTCGCTTCACCTCGCTACTGCTATCAATCACATACACTGTCAATCCTACCCCTCGCCCACTGCTTTGTCAAGCAAAAGTGCCCACTTATTCGCCTTGGTATCCCACCAAGCCATCCGTCACGCTCACCAGTTTACCAATATCAGGTTTGGAAAGCTGTTCATCCGCACCCACTTGATCGCCTTTCACGCGCATCTCTGGTGTCACCAAAGAGGAGAAGATTATCACCGGTATGTCTTTCAATATTTTGTCGGATTTAATACGTTTTGTAAGGTGATGTCCGTCCATCTGCGGCATTTCTATATCTGTTATCACCAAATCCACTTTTTCCAGCAGGTTTCCAGATGCTTCATCACGAATAGACTCTAAATAGTCCCACGCCTCTTGGCCGTTGTCAAATTTCTTCACGTTCACATATCCCGCTTGGTTCAGCGCATCCAGTATCATTCTTGCCAGCAATACGGAGTCTTCCGCAATCACAATGTGGTGCTCATCCCTGCCGCGCTCACCCAGTTCATATATCTCATGCATTTTCAGGCCGGTTTCAGGCGCAATATCTGTCACAATTTTCTCAAAGTCCAGTATCGTTATCAATCGGTTCTCATACTGAGCCAAGCCGGTTACCAGTCCTTCTTCTCCGCCATAAATGGTAGCATCCGGTTTTTCTATATCCGTCCAAGAAATACGGTCTATTCCTTCCACCGTATTCACCCTAAAAGCAATGTGCATCTTATTAAAATTGGAAATAATAAACAGGTCTTTTTCTTTGGATTCGCCCTCATCCAAGCCCAAATACCCCGGCAAATCTATCACTGTAATCACAATATCACGTGGCTTAAAAACACCCTCCACTGCGGGGTGGGAGTGCGGCATTGGCGTCACAGCCTCGCACATCATTATTTCCCTAATCTTCGCCACATTAATACCAAAGGTATTGCCCGCAATGGTAAATTCCATAATTTCCATTTCATTTGTGCCGGTCTCCAGCAATATTTCCTTTTTTCCGCTACTTACAGCATTCATATACAATCCCTGCCTTCAATTATTTTCGCGCTCCAATTACTATATTATTCCTACAAATCAAATAAATACAAACTGATACTATATTATAGCATAGTTTTTTGATTTTTAAACATCAAATTGTTTTTCTTCCCTATTTTTATACTATGCAGTGCATCAAAATTGTCAGTTTCAACTTTTGGCACACAAGATCAATAAACCTGTTGCTCTCATTCCCTATATAACGTATACTAAATAAAAGCTTTTCAAATTGAGGTATGAATCACAACGAAAAAAACGAGATAAGACCCAACATACAGCTACTTGCGGAGGGGCACATGGGGCTTGTGCGGCAAGTAGGCTAGTTGCAGTCGCTACCTCAAAAGGTGGAGTATCTCACCATCAAAACGGATGTGATAGAAAAAGCAGTTCAAACTCACAGCAAAAAATTTGCAACCATAAAATAATCCACTTTCAGCCTTATCTTTCGTTTTTAAAACCACTGATGCGCGATTAGAAAATCATATATTTATTATACTATACAAATGCGCCAGCGAATTCCTTTCGCTTTTTTCTAAAAATTGCGAGCTGGTTTTAATAAATGACTTGTCATGGTCAAACACACTTCTGCTAAACAAATAAATAATTCTCAC
The DNA here is from genome assembly GCA_964592125.1 of uncultured Christensenella sp. Lineage (GTDB taxonomy): Bacteria > Bacillota > Clostridia > Christensenellales > Christensenellaceae > UBA5399. The sequence continues at coordinate 11,931 of CAZQBV010000003.1, read as the reverse complement.
AATGTCCTGCTCCGTCAGCTTACCAAAATTAGCATAAATGCCGGAAAAATGAATGTTCAAAAGCAAATACGACAAGCATAATTTTATATACTCTGTCCACAATATGTTTTTATCATCATCCTTATGGGTATAGAAAAGCACTTCCGGCATAAAAGAAAATATATTATTTGCAAAATAATTTTCAAACACATGCTCCCATTGCGGGGCAGCTTTCTTGTATTGTTTGCGCACCTCGAAATATTTTTCCTGTCGCATGGTAAATTTGCCGCTTTCTTTTGCTCCCGGATCAAAGCCATCGAATACATCGCCAATCAATTCTGCAAATACACCTCTTGATTTTGTCTCCACCAATAGTTTCAAATATAATTCCAACAACTCAAAATGCAACTCTTCCAGCACAGGCAATTCTTTCAGTTGTTCCTTAATCAAGGAAGGGTCTAAAATTAATCTTTTAAATGAAGATATGGCAGTGTCAGCATACTTGCTCCATGGATGTGGCAATTTCTGTAGGAAAAAACCCAGCAAAAAAAAGCGTTCCTCTATTGCATAGTCTCTGTTTTGCATCAGTTCTATCATATATTGACGCACACGAAGTAAAATTTCAGCTGAATTTCCATCCATCTTCGTTCTTGATGCTGCATACAAATCCACCGGAAAATTCGCCTCCCGCTGTACAAACTGCATAGGCTCTTTGCTTAATAGCCCGGCATATATCACTTCAGGGCAGCTAGGTGTCATGGCAATCTGATAGTGTTCGTTACTGGTCTGAGAATACCGTTTAGGGTATACGTTGCAAGTTACGCACAAATACTCTTCCCCAAAGGCAAGCTGCACGCCACACCTTCCATCCTCTGTCCAAAACGGACAATGCCCATTTTCCAGCATATTAATCTTGCCATAATTCGAGTTTTCTTGCCACCGATGTACATATTTGCGAAACTCTTCTCTCCATCCCTCATCTTCCACAGCATAATACTTTTGGAATGTTTTTTTATCTACAGAAACGTCCCATGTACGGCAGCAGGTATCTATGCATGCACCGCCCACACATTGAAATGTTTCTGCAAATTGGGGCATCATCACAGTTTGTTTCGTTGTTTTCATAGGCCTCTTCCCCCTCTTTTTGAAAGAAAAGAAGCCCCCAGCAGGGGCTTCTTTCATTCAATCATTTGTGTTATCTCAACAGAGACAGTACGTTCTGTGGTGCAGAGTTTGCCTGTGCCAGCATTGCTGTTGCGGCCTGCGCCATAATATTCGCTTTTGTAAAGTTTGTCATCTCAGAAGCAATATCAACGTCACGAATACGGCTTTCAGCAGCTTGCAGGTTCTCAGCAGAAATCTTAATGTTGTTTATCTTGTATGTCATTCTGTTCTGCATAGCACCCAGCAATGCGCGCTGATCGGAAACTGTGTTTACAGCATCACGTACCGATGTAATCGCACTACCTGCAGTATCCTGTGTATAGATACTGGAATCATCCAGACCTAAACCAGCTGTGTTCATAGATCTTACTTCTATACTCAACTGTTCATTTTCCAACGCACCTACTTGAATACGCATAGTCTCCGTATCAGTAGGAATAGTCTCTTCAAATGCAATTTCCACAAACTTCCCTGCGTACTTAATAAAGTTTCCGCTACGTTCTGCGCCCTCTACTGTGCCAGCCAAAATCGCAGCAATATCAGTCATCTGATTACCTTCTTGATGCAAATAAGTTACTTCTTGTGTGTCACCATTGTCATCCGTTAACTTAACAGTAATTTTGTCGCCTTCCTTCAATTTTACCGGATCAAATTCTACCATGCCATTTCTGGCAGCAGCAGGTCTCATACTCATAGAAAGATCCACTGGCACAGCAGGATCAGCTTGCGCAATCTCAATGGCATTACCATTTGTGTTTGTTGTATAGTTCGTGATAGTGTAGTCCGCGCCACCTTCCGCCTGCAACGCAGCCGCTAGTGCAGTAATTGTCGCTGCATTATCAACGTCCATTTTCACTGCTATTGCACCTGCAGTAGTAGGATTAGGATTGCCTGTACCAACCAGTTCAAAACGTTTACCCGCGAAAGTAAATACATCCCCTGCTTTCACATTGCCCATAAAGGTATATGTGTTCGTTGCTGCTGTCGCAGGACGATCCGCAACTCCCGCTTGCACACCTCTTATTGCTAGACTATTTGGTTGAGTATCAATTGTAGCACCAGTAGTGCCAACCGTAGGTGTCCCAACCGCCGTTTTTAAGTTGTCTGTACTAATGTCCCATGCCTTAGCGTCACTTGCTGTGAGCGATACAACAGCGCCACTTACCGCTGCTGTAAATTCTCTCGCTTGGCCATCAATTGTAAGCGTTACTTTTTCCCCAGCAAACAATGCCGCTATCTTCGCTCCATCCAATGTATCATTAGCAGCATATGCTGCTGTAGCAGCAGAAGTAAGGTCTACTCCTCCTATGGATAACTTGAATGTATCGGTAGCACCACTAGCCGTTGCATTCATCCCAGTCAAATCAATGTCAAAGTGAGCGAATGATTCCGTAGCCGCAGGAACACCTGGAATAGCACTTACATTCATAATACTTCTAACTGCTGCACCCATAGAATCAGCATTAGTTGCAAACAACCCTGCAGTTGCAGCGCTTCTTTGCGCTCCAAAGTTAGACAGGCTGCCATCCAATATTTTCATGTTGTTGAATGTTGTCTGCTCTGCAATGTCGTTTATTTCGCGTTTTAGCTGGTCAAACTCTTTTGCAATCTGTGTACGGTCAAACTCTTGGTTTGTGCCGGTAGCACTTTGTACAGCCAGCTCGTTCATTCTCTGCAGCATGCTGTGCACTTCTTGCAGCGCGCCCTCAGCTGTTTGAATCAACGAAGCAGCGTCCTGAGAGTTCATGGAAGCCCTGTTTAGGCCACGAATCTGTGAACGCATTTTCTCGGAAATAGCAAGGCCAGCAGCGTCATCAGCCGCACGGTTAATTCTATAGCCCGAGGATAGTTTTTCGGCCGAAGCGGCCACCTTATCGTTCTGAATTGTGTACTGGCGGTGAGTGTTCAGCGCCATAATGTTGTTAGCGATTCTCATTTTATAATCCTCCTTGATTTTTTTATCCGGCATCTTGCCGTTAATATAAAATTGTAGATCGCAAACCTGAATGCCAGCTTCCCACCTTGCCAAAAGAGTTACCTAGGATCTCCTGCCTCAGCAAAACTCCAGCTTCAAGTTTATGTTAGTTATATCGTCAGTGCTTTCAAATACTTTAGCGTATTTTAAAAATATTTTTTCTGTGATTTTTTGGTGCACACATATGCGCTTGTTTATGAAATGTTTATAGATTGTTTATACATTGATAGTATTGTAAAGCATTATTGTTTTTTTGCTTTTCCCCGAAACGCGCCACTTCCCCCAGCCAACATCGCTCATAGCCCAGCGGGGTGCCTTCCCCTGCACGCCTGTTCAATTCTGCATTATGACTGTTCATCCCAGTGCTTTCATCTTTTCAGTATTGGCGGCCGCCACTTTTTCCACTGCATCCATTCTGGTTGTCAGTTCCTCTGTTTTTTCAAACAAAGGCAGCACTTCCCCGCGCCGCACAGTTTCCATATGCCCTTCGGCCAGCAGCCGCATATCTGGTTGCAGTTCGTTTTCTATGCGCAGCGCAATCCCCCGCACATCCGTTTCCACCGCACCAATTCTTTTGTTACACTCATCCACTTTGCCGCTCAGCGTGTCAAATCTCTCATTGGAATCCTGCCGCACTTCCAGCAACACTTCCAACACTTCATTTCTCACCGCGTCAAATCGCCCATCTACAACCTCAAACTTTTCATCCACTGCATCAAATCGTTCATCCACAGCACCAAACTTTTTGTCCACCGCGTCAAATCGTTCGTTGGTTTCCTGTCGCATTCCCAGCATTTCATTTCTCACCGCGTCAAATTGTTCGCTGGTTTCCTGCCGCATCTCCAGCATTTCATTTCTCACCGCGTCAAATTGTTCGCTGGTTTCCTGCCGCATCTCCAGCATTTCATTTCTCACCGCGTCAAATCGTTCACTGGTTTCCTGCCGCATTCCCAGCATTTCATTTCTCACCGCGTCAAATCGTTCGCTGGTTTCCTGCCGCATCTCCAACAGCAGTTGTAATATTTCATTTTTTTCTTGGTTTTCCATCTCCATAATCCTCAAAAAAATTCCCCAATTGTTCCTTTGGTGATCTAGCTTTCCACTTTCAACTGTCCTTCACAGTTCTGGCAATTCCGTACCATCAAATGCGCCATACCCGCCCACATCTATCAGCTCATCTTCCTCGGCAGCTTCCTGTACCGCCTTCGCTTTTGCCGCAGCCAGCGCCGCAGCCATTTTGTCCTCTTGGCTTTGCGCTATTGGGGTTTCACTTGCAATTGACGCGGCGGCTTCCTGCGCAGCCTTGGCTTTTGCCGCAGCCAATGCCGCAGCCATTTTATCCTCTTGGCTTTGCGTTGCTGGCGCTTCACTGGCAGTTGTTACAGTAGATTCCTGTGCCGCTTTTGCTGTAGGTACTTGCGTTAGGGCAGTTCCTCCTATATCCTCCGGGGAAATCTTTCCCCCTAGGTTCGGTTTCGTTTCACCGCCAATGTCTTCAGCCGATATTTTGTTGACTGTCGCAGCCTGTTTCTGGCCTATAGTCTCGTTTTCTTGGGCATTGCCAACTTCCTCCACACCGTCATCCTGCGGGAGGTTTTCCATCTGTACTGTTTTCTCCACGCTGGCGCTTCGTGTAGATAGACGCCGTTCCTTTTTCTTTTCTTCCTTTTTTTCCACAGCATGGCTTGGCCGTTTGGCAACCATCTCCACCGCTTCCACCACCGCCACCATCAGCTCTGCCTGCATTTGTGTTGTTGTTGCCTGCATTTGGGAAAAAACGCCCCCGCTTACCGAGGCTACATATCTGGGCGGAAGCTTGTTCAACGCCAGAGCTTTGGCATCGGCACGGCAGTGCTGGCATTTGCACATATCTTTAATATCCACCAGCTTATCAACTTTTAAGTCAACAATTTCCTCCATTATATTAATAATAGGAATCTTTTCTTCCCCCATAGCGTCCCCTTCAGCTCATGTATTTTCATATCTGTTATAGCTACTACAACAGTTCTATTCAGCTTCCCACCTATTACAGCGTCATCAATCCATCCCAAATATTATTTACCATTTCCAAGCACTCAAAATATTTTTCGGTAATAATGGCTGTGGGCATTTCCAGCTCTTCCGCACATTCGTTTATCACAGGCCAATCGCCACGCTCATAGGCCAGCACCATTTTATATAGCACGCCGCAACGTCCCTCTTGTTTTAGCAATGCCACTTTAATATCATCCGATATGGCAAGGTGCTGCAGCGCTTCTTCCATTGGTACATTCAATATATAGTCCATTGTAGAGAACATACCCAACAAATACGCTTCGGATTTTACAATCGGCATATCCTTCGCATAATCAAACAACTCCGCACAAAATTGTCCGCGCATAAACGAAAGCTTAATAAATTCTTCCGGTGCATTTTCATCCCTGCGGAAGCTCAGCAGGTAAATCCACTGGCGCAGCTGGTTCACACCCAACACCACCATGGCTTGGTGTACCGACTGTATCTTGTTTCTAAATCCAAAGAAGGCAGAGTTCACCAGTTTCAACAGCGCATAAGTTAGTGTTACGTCACGAGCCACCAGTTCTTCTATTTTGTCCAAATCTGGTTCACGCTCCGTTACCGCAGCCATCAGCTGGAAGAAGTTACTTTGCAAATGCTCTAGGTTGTTCACCTTCTCAGGTATCATTGTGCCAATGTATTGACCCTGCAAATAATCCACTTCCAGTTTTTTTGCATAGTCAAAGGTACGTTTGTCATCCACATTAAACCCAATTGTTTTTATATTCAATTCCCGCGCAATTGCCGCAATGGATTCTGTAGAAGTAGACGGTATTTTCATGTTCAGCTTAATAAAATCCACTTCATCCAGCATTGTAATGTAGCGTGGGTTAAACTGAAACTCCATCAGCGAAATTCTGTAGCCCTTCTCTTTATACTTTCGAATCAAGTTCAGTGCATCGGAATTCAACAGAACTTCATACTCCAGTTCCAGTATTAATGTGTTGGCATCAAATATGCTGGGAATATCCTTTTGCAGCAAAGGCTCCGTAAAAGTAAGCAACACATCTTTCCCATCAAAAAAATCTTGGTCAGACAAACGCGGCAAAAGATTTTCTATGGCATTAGCCGCAATTGCATCATCCGATTCCACCTGGGTATCATCTGGGTTCTCACGGTAAAGAATTTCATATGCAAAAAGGTTATTATCTTTGTCATGAACTGGTTGTTTCACAATATACGTCTGCATCTTGCTTACCATCCTTTTAATATAATACTAAAAACTAAATACACCTACATCAAAGCTTTTTCCATTGTTTATTTATTCTACTTAATTTATATTATAGAGTATTATTTTCAAAAAGAAAAGACTTTCCTATATTATGTTTCAAAAGACTTCTTCTTCCTATTTTTCTACATCTTTTTTTATTGAAATTATTTCTCTTGTTTTTGCTTTAAAATACATATTTTTTTGTAGCCGCTTTTTATAAAAGCTCATAATTTACATGTTTTTCATTGTTATACTCAACGTCTGTGATATAATAAATATCTATACTTGTATAGTGTTATAGGTGGGGAGTTTTGTTTTGCTGTTTATACCAGTTGATCAGTTAAGAAGCGGTTTAAAATTAAGTGATGATGTAATGGTTTTTGAGCAATCCAATTTGCGGTTGCTTCCAAAAGGCACCGTTCTTACTGATCGCTTTATAGAGCGGCTAAAAATATTTGGTATAGCAGGTGTTTATATCCGGGATGGAATCACCGGCGATTTAGAACCCAGCAAGCCGCTCTTGTCCCAGAAGCTAAAAACCCAATCTTTAAACAATCTGGAATGGATGTTTAAAAACAGTGCCAGTTCTCTTAGTATACAGCAAAAACACATCAATCATATAGACCAAACTGTGTTGGAGTTAATCAATCTTGTGAAAGAAAATCAATCACAGTTAATTAATATTTCCGATCTGCGTGCTTATGATGAATATACCTACCATCATTCTCTCAGTGTAGCGGTTGTTTCTCTGGCCATAGGGGTTCAGCTGGGTTTGTCTCACGATGAACTTCACAAGCTGGGTTTTGGCGCCATCATGCACGACATCGGCAAAATGAGCGTTCCCATAGAAATTATAAACAAGCCCAGCCATCTAACAAACGAGGAATTCCAAATTGTCAGGAAGCATCCAGAAAGCAGCGAAAATTATTTGCTGCAAAACAACATCAAAGATCCAGATATCTATGAAAGCGTAATGTGCCACCACGAAAAAATAGATGGTACTGGTTACCCATATGGTTTAGCCGAAAAAAGCATTCCCTACTACAGTAAAATAATTTCTGTTGCAGATGTATACGATGCTCTTACTTCAAAGCGACCATACCGAACACCACAGCTTCCCTCAGAGGTAGCGGAATACATGATGGGCAATGTGGGCTCCGCTTTTGACATGGATATTGTACGAGGCTTTTTACGCAAGATAGAATTTTTTCCAATTGGTTCTTTTGTGGAATTTAATGATGGCAACAAAGCCATAGTCATAGAAAATGAAAATTCACTTCATCCTGTTGTGAAACTATTAATCCCCCCATACAAAAAACTGGATTTATTCAACAATCCTGCCACTTTTAACATGACCATCGTAAAACATTACGAAACATTGCCCATTTCCGAGTTAAGAGGCATTCGGGGCTTCTCCATTAGGTAGCCCAGCTATTCTTTTTTTTATTTGCGTACTCATTCTCCTTATTCCTATCTTTTTCAGTTTAAGAATAGTTGGGCTTGCATAGTGCTTTATGATATACTTAAGCTATCTATAATACAATAAACACGGTGGTTTTATGAAAAAATTTAAAAGTTTCTTTACCAGCAGACTTTTTATTCTATTTGCCCTCATCGGAGTGCAGTTGGTTTTCGTCTTTTTGTTGCTCAGCATTCTTGAGTCCATCAGTGGTTGGATCAACATGGCACTCACCATCACTGGTTTATTGATGGTGCTATGGATTACCAGCCAACCTAAAAACCCCGCATACAAAATAAGCTGGATCATACTCATTCTTCTGCTTCCTATCTTGGGAATCACTATGTATTTCTTTTTTAGCCAGCGTTCGCTCACTTTCAAAGAAAAAAAACTAGGACTTCAAGCCTACAAAAAAATTGCACATTTCATGATACCCACTACAAGTGAAACACCTAACGTCGAAAACATGGAACACTCTGCTCAGCTACAATCCACTTATATCAAAGGCAATTCCCAATACCCTCTCTATGCGAATACACAAACAAAATACTATGCTATGGGGCAAGATTTTTTTGCAGATCTTTTAATCGAACTGAAAAAAGCAGAAAAATACATTGTAATGGAATATTTTATTGTATCCGAGGGTGTTATGTGGAAAAGCATATTGGATATCCTAATAGAAAAAGCCGCACAGGGAATCAATGTATACTTCATGTATGATGACATAGGTTGCATGAGCACACTGCCCCATGGTTACTATAAAAAAATGCAGGAACGTGGTATAAAAACCGCTGTATTCAACCCGCTTCGTCCCGTTCTAAACTCTCTCTTCAACAATAGGGATCATCGAAAAATTACAGTGATTGATGGGCAAACTGGTTTTTGCGGCGGCAACAATATTGCAGATGAATATATCAATGCAAAGCCACGCTTTGGTATTTGGAAAGATTCACACTTAATGCTAAAGGGTGATGGTGTAAAGGCTTTATTGGCTATCTTCCTACATTTGTGGACATACACTGCAAAAGATTTCTCCATCAACTTGGCTGTATTTGACATTCCTGAAACTAAAGCAGCAAAAGTAAAAAGCGAAGGTTTCGTGCAGCCCTTTGCAGACTCTCCTTTTACGGATGTCAGCTTAAATGAAGGCATTTTAATTAACATGATATCTCGTGCACAAAAGTATGTGTATATCAATACGCCCTATCTGGTACTGGGCAACGAGCTTGTTGCGGTGCTTTGTACGGCCGCACAAAGCGGTGTAGATATTCGTGTAACCGTGCCACACATTCCCGACAAAAAGATGGTGTTTTGGGTAACGCAAGCTAATTATGCGCAACTCATAAAGGCGGGGATCCGCATTTATGAGTATACGCCCGGATTTATTCATTCTAAAACAATGGTATGTGATGACAAATTTGGCATTGTGGGCACCGTAAATTTAGATTTCAGAAGCCTGTTTCTGAACTTCGAGTGCGGTGTGTGGATGTATGCCACTTCCTGCCTTGCAGATATGAAAAAGGATTTTTTGGATACAGCAGCCATCAGTCAAGAAATTTCTTATGCCGATACTCAAAACAATCCTTGGTATAAGCGTTTTGCACAGGCCTTGCTTCGCATATTCGGCCCACTTATGTAGCCAGTATTTCGCTTTTCTCGTTACTTATCCCCCATAGAAATGCCCATATCTCTAGCAACTCGAACCATATCGTGTTTGGGCTCTACAAATTTCGTTTTCCCCGCTACTTCTGAAAGTGGGTTTTGAGTGAGACGATCCCCTTTCATGGCTATTGTGTAACCAAATTTCTTCTCTCCAATTAGCTCTGCAGCACGCACACCCAATTTTGTAGATAAAATGCGATCATACGCGCTGGGAGATCCGCCACGTTGTATGTAGCCAGGCACCACCATTCGGCTTTCCATACCCGTTTCGCTTTCTATTGCTTTGGTAAGCATTGCTGCAGCGCTGGTTACTCCTGTTTTTTCGCGTTTTTCTCTTAGTGCTTTCTTCTTCAGCCCCACTTCTTCTAAGGAAATAGCGCCTTCGGCAATTGCCAATATGGAAAATAGTTTTCCCCGTTTTGCCCTGCCCACCACAGCATCAATCACAATATCCTTGTGGTAGGGTATTTCGGGTATTACAATCACATCCGCACCACCAGCTAGGCCTGCATATAAAGTAAGCCATCCTACTTTGTTGCCCATCAGTTCCACCACCATCACACGCCCATGGCTTGCAGCAGTGGTGTGTAGTCTATCAATTACCTCCGTAGCAATATCCACTGCACTGTGGAACCCAAAGGTAACATCCGTACCCCAAATATCATTGTCAATCGTTTTGGGCAATCCAATTACATTCAGCCCCTCTTCGGTCAGTAAATTTGCTGTTTTATGGGTGCCGTTGCCCCCCAGTGTACATAGGCAGTCCAGCTTCATTTTCTCATAGTTATCCACCATGTTTTTCACTTTATCTACTTGGTCATCCTCTATTTTGCGCATATTTTTAAATGGCGTGCGCACAGAGCCCAAAATAGTGCCTCCCAAAGTAAGAATACCGGAAAAATCTCTCTTCTCCATCACGCGATACTCACCCTTTATTAGGCCAGAGTACCCCCCCGCAATACCAACAATCTCCACATCTTCCATGTGCTCGTATGCAGCGCGTGCCACACCCCTTATTGCAGCATTCAGGCCAGGGCAGTCTCCACCACTGGTCAGTATTCCTATTCTCTTCGCCATAGTATTTCTCCTTTGTTGTTTTATCCTGTATCTCCCTTATGCCATTTCTATCAATGCATCAAATATTGTTTTTTCGTTTGTTTTTCCACAAACAAAACATCCGCTCTCTTCTGATTTACTATACAGCTCTATCACTTGGCCAAAATAAGCTTCGGCAATATAGTTTAGACGAATAGACTTCATGCTTTGGCTTTCCAACACCTCACCGGGAAACAATTCACAAATCCAATTCAAATACTTTGTGTTGTTCATGTGCCTGTTCATATCCACATCACTGTATAGCACAGTTCGCTCATCAGCTTTTTTCATATCTTTGGGCAATAGTATCTTGCCCGGTTCAGGCAGCAGAACCGGAAGCTGTGGATCATATGGGTAGTCACCAATCACATGTGTGCGTCTCAGCATCCGTTCTTTTATATCAAATAGCACCCACTGGCTGGATGCAATGCCCAGTTCTTCCCCATCTTCGCTCAGAAATTGAAATTGTCTGCGAAAAATCAACTTGGTTGGTTTCAGCGGCCAAGTAGCCACTCTTATCGTTTCACCAATTTTGGGATATTTTTTCATTTCAAGATGTATGCGGGTAAGCACCCAGCCAAACCCCATCGTATCCACTAAATCCACCCTGCCCAAACCCACAGCAGCGGCATGATCTTCCGCAATTTCCTGCATCCGCACAAATATTGCCGAGGGCATCCACTCCCCCTTAATATCCACATCCTGTGCGCGCAAATAATATTTTTGTTCCAATTTTGTCTGCATTCCAAATCTCCACGTATCCCAAACTCTAATCCCTAGCCAATATTTCGCTCTAAACTTTTCTATCTAAAATTGTAACATCTTTACACTCAAAAAAAAAGGGGGACTTGCAAAATACGCCTATGCTTGCTGCGACTCTGCCAAAACTGAATACAGTTCATATCAAACACAACACACCTGCGAAGTACATTTCTAAAGGCGAGCAATCGCATTATACGCTCAACAATTTATTTAAAAAGGCACGGATGCGCTCTTCTTTGGGATGTACCAACAAATCCTGAGGCTTGCCCCGCTCCAGCACCTTGCCATCATCCATAAATACCACATCTGTAGCCACTTCCTTCGCGAAGCCCATCTCATGCGTTACTATCAGCATTGTCATATGCTCTTTGGCCAACTCTTTTATCACAGCCAGCACCTCGCCGGTCAATTCCGGATCCAGTGCAGAAGTCGGCTCGTCAAAGCACAGAATATCAGGATCCATTGCCAGCGCACGAGCTATTGCCACACGCTGTGCCTGTCCGCCCGACAACTCACAGGGATATGCCTTTTCTTTTTCAGAAAGACCCACTTTTTTCAGCAGCTCCCGCG
>CAZQBV010000002.1:0-74379 GCA_964592125.1 uncultured Christensenella sp. | reverse complement strand
GAAATTTATTAATTTTATGCTGACGCCAGAAATTGCTGCGAAAAATGCAGAGTATACCGGCTATTCCACGCCGGAACCTGCCGCGCTGGATTTTGTAAGCGAGGAGATGAAGGCCAACAATGCCTTCAATCCGGCAGAAGCAGATTTGCAAAATTGCGAATATTACAAGCATTTGGATAAAGAGGTTCTAAAGCTGTACGAAGAAGCGTGGATGCGCGTAAAAGTAGCATAATACCAACGGATAGAAAAAACCTGAGATGGGTTTGTAGTGAATTGTATCATACTGATTTACAAAATAGAAAAGCGACACTGTGTTTGACGGTGTCGCTTTTTCGTTTGGACTTGTATTACCGCTGCACATACCTGTCTATCAAATATGCCACGCTTTTCTCCAGCATGGGGTCGCTGCGTTTTTCGCAAGCAATGGCCACGCGTGGCCGTATTTTCCCGTGGTAATCGCTTCCCCCGGTTACCAGCAAATTGTTCTCTTTTGCAAGTTTCAAGTATTTTTTTACATCCGCGTCTGTGTGCGCAGGGTAATATGCCTCTATACCCATTAGGCCATCGGCCGCCATATCTTTTACCAGCGCGCCTATATGATTCGTACGTATAAATTTTGGGTGCGCCAATACAGATGTGCCCCCTGCGGAATGTATTAACTCTATTGCCTGTGCAGCGTTTAGCTTGCGGCGTTGCACATAGCAAAGTCCATCCTCATTTAAGTACTTTGTAAAGGCTTCCTGCATATCCGCAGCATAGCCCCGCTCTATCAGTGCCAAGGCCACATGTGGGCGCCCCAGGGTATTGCCTGCTGCAAAACGCTCTACATCCGAAAAATTTATTTGTATATTGTGTTTGTTCAACTGCTCCAGTATCGTGTACACGCGCTCCACGCGGGAATTGCGCAGAGATTCCATCGTTTCTAAAAACGAAGAGTTCCCGGTGGCATCTATTCCATAGCCCAATATATGAAGCTCGCCGGTATGGCGCACAGAAAACTCCACCCCACTGATGTAGTTCAATCCTCTTTTTTTGGCTTCTGCAAAAGCTTCTGGTTGGGAATCTATGGTGTCGTGGTCGGTAATAGAGCAAAGCTGCAATCTTAGCTTTGCGCATTTTGTAATCAATTCGGTTGGTGTTTCAGATCCATCCGAAGCGGTGGAGTGCATGTGTAAATCAATCATCTAGTCTGTCATCTCCCATAAAAATTTGGGGAAAGAGGCACACCTCTTTCCCCAATTGCTGTCATACTTATTTTATGCTTATGCTGTTATCCTATGCAAGGTCATCACCCAGAAGCGAGGCATCGCCAATGTTTATCTCTTCTGCGGTTTGCTTTAGGGAGTCCTCTGTTGTGCCATCCAGCAATGCTTTGAATGCTTTGCCATCCAGCTTTTCTTGCCGCATCAGCACTTCGCCAATGTCTAGCAACTGCTTCATGTATTCTTTCAAAACTTGCTCTGCTCGTTGATAGCTGGCAGTAAGAATATCTTTTACTTCCATATCAATGCGTGCCGCAGTCTCGTCCGAATATTCCTGTTGCTGGCCAAATTCGCGCCCCAGAAACACCTCGTGCGCGCCACCAAAGAATACAGGCCCCATCTCATCGCTCATGCCATATTTCATTACCATATCTCGGGCAATTGTGGTTGCTCGCTGCAGGTCGGAAATGGCACCGGTGCTTTCGTCCTTAATCGTAAGGGTTTCTGCCACTCTGCCACCCAGCATCATGGTAATTTCATCTTTCAGCTTGCTTTTAAATACATGCTGGTTGTCCTTTTCGGGCAAAGTCATTGTATAACCGGCAGCCTGCCCACGGGGGATAATAGACACCTCGTGAACTGGGTCGCAACCAGGCAGTTTGTCTGCCAGTATAGCATGCCCCACTTCGTGATAGGCTGTGCAGCGTTTGTCTTCTTCCGTTACCACACGGCTTTTCTTCTCCGGCCCAGCAATTACGCGGGTAATGGCTTCTTCAATCTCGGGCATGCCAATCTTTTTCTTTTTACGGCGCGCCGCAAGTATTGCCGATTCATTCAGTACATTCTCTAGGTCTGCGCCTATAAACCCGGGGGTTCTGCGCGCAATTGTTTTCATATCCACACTCGCTTCAAAGGGTTTTCCCTTGGAGTGTACAATTAAAATTTCCTCACGCCCCTTCACGTCGGGGTAATTCACAATAATTTGCCTGTCGAAACGTCCGGCTCTCAGCAATGCAGGGTCTAAAATGTCCTTGCGGTTGGTTGCTGCCATCACTATAATACCTTCGTTTACTTCAAAACCGTCCATTTCCACCAGTAGCTGGTTCAGTGTTTGCTCGCGTTCGTCATGGCCACCGCCAAGGCCTGCGCCCCTTTGGCGACCCACGGCGTCAATCTCGTCTATAAACACAATGCAAGGTGAATTTTTCTTTGCATTTTCAAACAGGTCACGTACCCGGCTGGCACCCACGCCTACAAACATCTCCACAAAGTCGGAACCGCTGATAGAGAAGAAAGGCACCTTCGCTTCACCGGCAACAGCCTTGGCCAGCAATGTTTTACCACCACCGGGAGGCCCCACCAGCAGAACGCCCTTGGGTATGCGTGCGCCCAGCTCTTTAAATCTATCCGGACTTTTCAAAAACTGTACAATTTCTACAAGCTCTTCTTTTTCTTCATCCGCACCCGCCACATCTGCAAAGGTTTTGTGCGTGTCTCCGCCATCTGTCATTCTTGCTTTGCTTTTGCCAAAAGTCATGGCGCCGCCGGCACTGTTTCCGCCCTGCGCCCGCCGCATAATAAACATCCACAAAACCAGCAGCAAAGCCATGGGAATTAGGTATGGCAACAGCTGCATAAAGAAGTTTGGCTCTGGCGTAGGCATATAGTTTAGGTTAAACCCATACATTTTTGGGTTTCGGTTTCCTGTTACCTCTGCAAGGTCGTTGTTAAATTGCTCTACACTGTTGGGTATTGTGGTCGAAAAGTCGTGCTGCACAGGGTATGCTTCGTCCTGTATCTCACTGTTCTTGTACCTTCCCACCAGTGAAAGATTCACAATGGTAACATCCTTTATATCCTCTTCCTTCACCTTCTCAAGGAATTGATAATATTCTAATTCATCCACTTGTACATTTGTGGGACTGTTTAAAAATTGCGTTGCTACAATAATTATCACAATGATAATGATGTATATGAACGGCCCCCTTAAAAATTTGCCCAAATTTCTGTCCTCCTTTAAAGGCAGATACTATTTATCTGTATAAATCTCCTGTTTCAGTATTCCTACACTATTATAATTGCGGTATAACGAGTCATAATCTAGGCCATAGCCCACTACAAACTCATCTGGTATGGCAAACCCGGTGTATTTTACGGGCACATCTACCAACCGTCGTTCTTTTTTATCCAGCAGTGCGCAAACTTCTATGCTTTTGGGCGCTCTGGCTTGCAGCATTTCGCACAGCCTTGCCAGCGTATTGCCCGTGTCTATAATATCTTCCACTATCAGCACATGCTTGCCACGAATATCATGTTCCAAATCGTACTTTATTTTTACATTGCCCGAGCTTTGTGCACCGCCGCCGTAGCTGCTTACCGCCATAAATTCTATTGCCATAGGTATGTTAATATGGCGCATTAGGTCTGCAAAAAACATCACACAGCCCCGCAGTATGCAAACTGCCACAAGCTCTTTGCCTGCATAATCTCTAGAGATCTCCCCGGCCAGTTCGGCCACTCTTTTTTGTATATCATCTTCCGATATCAGTACTTTGCTAATATCGCGTTCCACATAGTGCTCCACTATACACTTTCGAACCAAATCCCCGGCTCTTTAACCCCTCTTTACATATTCTATTTCCAGTATACGGCAGGTTGCGCTATCCACTTTGTAAGAATCGGAAATCACATGCCCCACCACCCAGATAATTTCACTGCCCGCTGCCAGCAATGGTATCTGGTTGCGCTGGTCACGTGGCAATTTTTTATCTATAAAATAGTCTTTTAATTTTTTGCCCCCACTGCCTGCCAATGGCCTGATGGCATCTCCTGCGTGCCGTGTTCGCAGCACCATGTTTTGGGGCAATTTATCCGCATCAAAGCATTCGCAGTACGGATTTCTATTATCTGGATTGTAGCTTTCCACAACGGTACATACCATGTAGTCTCCGTCCGGCAAACGGTTTACATTGCCACAATCGAAAGGAATTTCAAAGCTATAATTTACTTCCCTGCCGGTGAAGCCCAAAATCAATGTACCATATTCCAGTTCGGCGTATAAACTGCGGGAAAGATTTACCCGCGCACCTGTCCGCCCTGTACGTGCCAAGTTTAGCACAGCGTTTACATGCTGCAATTCTATATCCTGCACCACATACAGGCTGTGGCATGCCTTGCGCACCACCCGCCCGGCTATGGCAGGGTGTAAATCTGCTAGTCGTGCGGCATCCATGCGCACCGTTTCACTGGTTTTTTCAGCCAGAGTTTGGAAAGCCTCTGTTGCCTGCTGCTCTATAAAGCCCGAGTCTTGCTCTGCCAGTACACTCAGGCGGTTTAGTGCTGCCGATACATTGGGGTTGATATGTTCCTCAATGCCGGGCAACAACACGTTTCTTACGTAATTTCGGGTATACCTGCAATCCGAATTTGTTTCGTCCTGCACATAGGGTATGCTGTTTGTATGCAAATAATCCAGTATTGCATTGCGGTTTGTACACAGCAAGGGACGTACAAAATTTCCATAACGACTGTGTATGCCTGCAAGGCCACAAAGGCCACTGCCCCGCAATATATGCATCAGCACACTTTCTGCGCTGTCATCCAAATGATGGCCTGTGGCAATGCATTGCACGTAGCCTGCCTGCACTAGGGAATTCATATATTCTTCCCGTGCGCGTTTGGCAGCGCTTTCCTCGCCAATGCCCCATTCTGCTGCCAGTGCAGGCACATCTGCCGCACCCATAAACAGTGGAATGTCTCTTTCGTCGCAGTAAGCTTCTACAAACTCCGCATCCCGAAGCGAACTTTCGCCGCGTATGCCATGTTCAAAATGAATGCATACTACACGAAAACCGTGCTGAGTTGCCAACGAACATAAACAAACGAGAAGTGCCATAGAATCTGGGCCACCCGAAACAGCAGCGCCAATATCCTGCCCTTCCCCTATAAGCTTCTGCTCCCGTATATACTGCCAAACCCAGTTTTCCATACACTTACCTATTATTGTATACCCTAATATAATATACTGAAATCAAAAACATTACAACTGTATAATGTGGATAATTATTGAAATATTTGTGAACAGAAGCCTTAAAAAGGGATATTGTAGCCCTAAGAAGTGATATAATGGACATAGAAAACAAATAACGTTATATTATAGCAAAATGATAGTAAAAATCGGGAATATCCGCATATGGAAATGATAAAAAATAAAACAAGAAAAGAAATTATGTGGGACCATTTCCCATTTGTGTGCTTTGTTGTATTTGCTCTGGCATTGAACTTTTATGTACCATTGGGTTGGGGTGATGACACTGTGTTTGCCCAAAAGTTGACCACGCTTTCTATTCCGGAATATGTTGCAAATGAGTATAATTCATGGTCCAGCAGGGTGTTCAGCAATGCCGTTATGTTTGCATTGCTAAAATTGCCGGCAATTGTTTGGCGTGTTGCCAACACTGTGGTGATGTTTTCTGTGGCGTGGGGGATATACAGGTTGCTTCCGCCGGATATGGCAAAACAAAAAAGAAATGTGCGTTGGGTTATTGTTGCCCTATTGGTGATGTATCCGTGGAATCATATGGCATCGGCTGGGTGGATTGCCACCACATTGAACTATTTATGGGTGGGTGCGGCTGTTATTGTTGCACTCATTCCCATCAAAAAGATATTGTTGTCCGAAACCATTGCAAAATGGGAATATCCGCTTTATGCAGTTGCGCTCATTTTTGGATTGAATGCAGAGCAGGGGGCGGTGGTGCTGCTGTTTATGTATGCAGTGGCGGCAATCTATCTTCTGGTGAAAAAGCGCCGTGCATGGTTTGTTTGGGTAAATTTTGTTCTTTGTATAGTGGGTCTGCTGTTTATTTTAAACGCTCCGGGGAATGCAATTAGGCTGGCGCAGGAAACGGAAACCTATTTTCCTGCATTTTCTCAGTTAAGCGTGTTGCAAAAGATGGGTATGGGTGTGTTGCGTACTTTAGAGCATTTTCTTTTTGCGCCCAATATGATTATGCTCACCTCTTTGATACTACTAACGGCTTGCCTTTTCCGTAAGTTTTCAAAACCGATTGCTCGGTTTTTGGGCAGCTTACCTTTGTGTGTGTACACGTTGTTTGGTATTGTTCTGTACGCGATTCCTGCTATGCAAAGCCCTGCATTTATGTTGTTAAGTGAACAAACTGTTCAAACGGGGGTAGTGCCCCAAATACCAGATGTAATAGCCACTGGCATGTTTCCCAATTTGTACAGCTTCATTGCTTTTGTGCTTCTTGCCGCCGTGTTTCTCTTCGTTTGCATTTCGCCATTCCTGCTAATGCGCAGTAAAACCAAGGCTTTGTTCACTGCGGTGTTCCTTGTTGCTTGCTTTGCAGTCACCTGTGCCATGGGGTTTTCGCCAACTGTGTTTGCTTCGGGAAAAAGAACTTTTATGTATATGTACTTGGGAATGATTTTGTATGCCGTACTTCTGTTTGGCGAACTAGACGATGCAAAAACGCAGAACAGGCTGAAAACTTTGGTGGTTCTGATAGCTGCGGTTGCAGTGGTTTTGTTGCTGGTTAACCAAGTATAACGATTGCGCCACAATAAGTAGAAGAAATAAAAAAGCGAACCAACGCTTGTGCGAAGGTTCGCTTCTATTTATATCTTTTTGGATATTTTCTTTAATAGCCACGTACTATTTCAAAAACTTTATAACCAGAGCTAAGACCCATTAGATTTTTACCATCTACAGTGCGGAAGGGTATAACTTTGAAGTAAATTTTATCTCCTATATTACCGTTAATGCCTTCGCTATAAGTTCTTGTACTGCTGTTGGTGGTAGCCACCAGTTGATAATTGCTGTTGGTATTGGAACGATATACAAAGTACCCATGAGCACCGCTCACTTCGCTCCAGTTCAGGTTCAAAGCTTTGCCGCCCGAGCCATATAAATAGGGTGCCTTTAGCATGGGTTTTATGCTTCTGGGGCTGGTAAAGTTGCTTTTTGTAACCGGATTGGAATAATTGGAAACCGCGCGCACCTTATAGTAATAGGTACGACCGGGCTCGGCTTTTGTATCTGTATAGTATACCTTGGAGTAGCTGCTGTTGGGTGCGGCAACTGTTTTAATCAATTTATAGCCAGTACTGCTGCTCAAAGAACGATATATTTCATACTTCTGGCTGTATTTGGTTTGATCAAATACCAGCTCTGCCTTATTGTAGCTACCATAGGGCAGGGAAACTGAGAAATTTTTGGTAGCGGGTACAGCAAACTTCACTGTAGAACGGAATTTTGTTCCGTTGTTTAAAAACAATTTTTCCGCATCTGTGCCGGGAACACCCCAAACCCAAATGTTCGAAGTTTTGCAGCCTTGAAAAAAGCTGGAAGATGTGCTTACTTTTGCATCTTCGGGAATTACTACCTTGGTAAGCGAGGTGCAGTTTGTAAACACACCAAACTCCACAGTTGTTACAAATGCAGGGAATGTAACTCCTTTTAGGGAAGAACATCCGGAAAATGCCTGATACTCCACAGTTGTAAGTGTGGAAGGCAATGTTATGCTGGTCATGTTGTAGCAGCCTTCAAACGCATTGTTATTAATGTAAGTGTATCCTTCTTCCATCTTAACTGTTTTAACATATTGACGGGAAGTATCCTTTATCCCATGCACACCAAAAACCTTTTGACCGTTGTACATAGCTGGGAAAACGACCTCGGCATCAGTACCGGTGTAGATCAAAGAAAGGCCTTTGCTGCTGTAGCTGTATACCTCAAAAGAACTTGCTGCTGTTTGGGCTTCGGGCATTTCTTCCGTTGCCATTTCTTCGCCAATTGCCTGCTCTGCAGATTCCTCTTCCAGTACGGGCTGCTCAACAGGTTCCTGCGGATCTGTTATATCCGTAGGTTCCTCGGGATATTCCGGGGTCGGGTCAGGCTCTGCCGGGATAGTGATATCTTCTGTTGCTTCTGGCACTTCCGAAATTGCTGGGTTGTTTGCTGCGGGTGCATCTGCAGCCAGCGCTATGCCCTGTACGCCCAGTGTTAGTGCAAAAATAAGCATCAGCACCAACGCGAGAATTTTTCTTGAATGTTTCATTTTTTGTTACCTCCATATAAACACACAATTGTTTCCGTGCAACAGCTTCTAAATTGGTTGCGGGAAACGAGATTTAAAACAAACCTTCATGCATATTCTCTACAAAAAAAAAGAAAAGAAAAGCATGATTCTTTTTTGGCTTTGTTTCGGCATTTACAATAAATGCCTTTATATTATAGCATAAAATAAAGGGGAAGCAAATATATATTACTGAAATGAGGTGGTTTTAGACCAATCCCATTTAAAAATGCTTGCATTTATATCCGCAAGGGATACTTCGTAATAGCGCGAGTGCGTATTACTGATCGTCCAAATTCAATTGTTCCTTCACTACATATTGTGGCTGCTGGTTTAGCCCCATAAAAATACGGCCAATGTATTCCCCAATCAGCCCCAATACCAGCAAGACAATGCCGCCTATAAATGCCACTGCACTCATCATGGAAGCCCAGCCCAGCAAAGTATCTGGCCGTATCAGCTTTATTACAATGGAATAAATGCCCACGGCAAAGCCCAAAATGGCAATCACCACACCCAGCACAATGGCAATGCGCAAAGGCTTTATGGAAAAATTGGTGAAGCCGTTAAACCAAAGTGAAAGCAGCTTGCGAAAGGTATAGCCCGAAGTGCCGCTCTGCCTTTCCTTGTGGGCAATATCCACATTCACAATATCTGCTGTGGTTCGCAAAAGCAGCCCGGAAATATAGGGGTAGGGAAAATGATAGCTGCATACTTCATCTGCAATGTAGCGCTTCATAGCCACATAGCTGGAAAGAAACAACTCCTTGGGTTTGCCTATCATGCTGCAAGCCATACGGTTGTTGATGCGGCTGCCCAAATTGCGAAAAGCGCCATGCTTTTTGCTGATATAACGTGCCATTGCCACATCGTGTCCAGCCTCTATTTGTTCAATCAGCTTGTACGCTTCTTCCGGTGGGGTTTGCCCATCGTCATCCAGGCACACCACAATTTCCCCGCTTACTTGTCGCAAGCCTGCCAAAATGGCGGCATGCTGCCCAAAATTTCGGGCAAGGTTGATACCCTTTACGCGATTGTCGGTTTTGCATAGCTGGCGAATGGTATCAAAAGTACTGTCGGGGGAGCTATCGTTTATCAATAAAATTTCAAAGTCGTATGCGCTGGCGTTGAAGCAGGCCACAATACGGGCAACTACATCCGGTAACAGCTCTGCCGAGCGATAACATGGGATTACAAAAGACAATTTATTGGGCATGAAATTTACTCCGCTTCAAAATACTTTTTGATCTGAGCTATTACGCTTTCAACCGTTTCGTCCTGCATGCCGTAATACAGCGGCAGGCGAACCAAGCGTTCGCTTTCCTGTGTGGTATAGGCATCCTCGCCGCAAAACCTGCCAAACTTTCGCCCGGCGGGTGAGCTGTGCAGTGGCACATAGTGGAATACGCACATCACGCCATGCTCTTTCATGTAGGAGATAAAAGCACTGCGGTCCTCCAAATTCCGGCATTTTAGGTAAAACATATGTCCGTTGTGTGTTAAGCCCTCCGGCACATGAGGAAGCTGTATTCTACCTTGCGTTGCAAGTGGCGATAATGCATTGTAATAGCGTTGCCAAACAGATAGCCGATTTGCGTTTATTTCATCCGCTATTTCCAATTGCCCCCACAGATAGGCGGCATTCAAATCCGAAGGCAAATAGCTGCTGCCCATGTTTTGCCAGGAATATTTATCCACCTGCCCCCGCCAAAACTTGCTTCGGTCTGTGCCCTTTTCCCGCAAAATTTCTGCGGCTTCTATATAGCTGGGGTCGTTCAGCAGCAGTGCGCCGCCTTCGCCCATGGAATAATTCTTGGTTTCGTGGAAGCTGTAGCTGCCAAAGCTGCCCATGGTGCCCAGCGTTTTGCCCTTGTATGTGCACAGCATTCCCTGCGCCGCATCCTCCAGAACTGGCAGGTTGTGCCGTGCCGCAATTTCCAAAATGGCATCCATCTCGCAAGCCACCCCTGCGTAATGCACCACTATAATCGCTTTTGTTTTACTGGTAATAGCCGCCTCAATTTTGGTTTCGTCTATATTCATGGTGTCCGGACGAATATCGCAAAACACACAGGTGCCGCCGCGAAGCGCAATGGAGTTGCCTGCCGATACAAAGTTATAGGAAGGCAATATTACTTCATCGCCTTCGCCAATTCCCACCAGCATGGCCATCATATCCAGTGCATGGCTGCAGGATGTGGTTAGCAGTGCTTTTTGCGTGCCGGATTGCTGCTCCAGCCAACGGCTGGCTTTGCCTGTGAAGCTGCCATCTCCGCATATTTTATGGTTTTTTTCCGCTGCTTCGCGCATATAACCCACAGAGCTTTCCACAAAGGGCGGTATGTTAAAGTTGATCATTTGGCTTCCTTATCTGCTAAATATTTGCTAAGGCAACACCGCACAAACCGCGCACGTCGTCATCACTAGTCTTTTTGCGTGACACTGCGTCCAAAATGCTCGAAATAGCGCTGCTATTCTTGCGCTTTTGTTCTTGTTTCACACAAAAATCCTTCGCGATGCCAACGACTCGATTTCTGTGCGGTATCGCCCTAAATTACTGTGTGAACCAATTGTACCTTACTACGCGCCGCAATGTCAATTCTGGTATGGCGCAGGTGGGGCATTTGTGATAGACTAATTGGCGTGATTAATTTACCGAATGGAGCAGATGCAAATGAGTGACTTTATTTTGGATTTTTGGAATGCCAATGCGGCGAAATACAAACACAGCCATCAGGTTTCCTGGGGCGATGAATATGCAATTAAATTGGAATCGGCACACATTGCCTCTCATATAAAAGATGGGGATAGCGTGCTGGATGTAGGCTGCGCCAACGGTTTTGCAGCAATTATGCAATGTGGTGCACATCGGCTGGGCAAAATGACAGGCATAGATTTTTCGGAAACGATGATAGAATTTGCACAGCAGAACAAAGCGGAATCTGGGTTGGGCGATTTGTTGCAGTTTGGTTGTGGTGATGTGCGCAAGCTGGAGTTTGAAGACAATACGTTTGATGTGGTGTATACCACCCGTGTCATTATAAACCTGCCCACATGGCAGCAACAGCAAACAGGCATGGCGGAATGCATTCGTGTGTGCAAGCCGGGCGGTACGGTGGTCTTTTCCGAGGCGTTTTACGAACCGCTGGTAAGGTTGAATGCGCTGCGCTGCATTGCCGGGTTGCCTGCATTGGTGGAGCACGATTTTAACCGCTATATCAAAAAGGAACGGCTGGAGGAATGGCTAAAGCAGCAGCAATATGCATATAGTTGCAACGATTTTTCCTCTGTATACTATATTGGTTCGCGTTTTTTAAGAGAACTGACTACGGATTACAAAAGTTTCGAAGGCTATTCCAATCCCATCAACAAAGATTTTTATGAGATGGAACTGAAATATTCCGGTGGCAACTTTGGCATACAGCAGGCCTATGCCGTAAAAAAACCATAAAGCTCAGTAGAGCTCAATTTTGGCATATAAAAGGGCTATCCAACGTTTTTAGCGATTGATAGCCTTTTTTTGCAGTGTTTCTGATGAAGGGCGCGCATAGTATCAATAGGGCAGCTTGGTTCTCTTGCGCATATATTTAGGAATCCAAAATTTGTTTTTGGGAATGTTTTTGCGCTTTTGTGCAAGTACCTTTTCTTTTTTCGAATAGTAAGCGTACCAGCTTAGCGTATGTGTAACCTCGGTATTGGCCAATAGCAAATACAGGCTTAGCACAATGCGGCGCTTGTATGGCTTGCGTGCCGCATTTAGGCGCTTGTTGGCCACGGTAAGCGAACGGTACATTTGCACACTGCGTTTCAGGCGCTCGTCTGTAAACAAAGTGCCGCTGTTGTAAATAAGGTACACAATGGCTGCCGCTAAACTGCCTACAATCAACTTGGTTACAACAACCAAGGCAATATTTTCTGTGTAGTGCAGGGGGGAATTTAGTGCCGAAATATCTACTATGAAAAAAGAAGCCAATGCCAACAACAATACATAGAAGGAAAGTTTGTGGTATTTTGTGGCGCGTTTTTGTTTTTGATAGGCTTCGTATCTATAATGGAAATGCTCGCTGGCAATCCAATGCCTATAAATCAGATCCAGATTATACGGCACTGTGGAAGACCAGTCTGTTTTGCGAAATACAATGGATGCCTTTTCGGCAAATGTAATTTCGCTGCTGCGCTGCCACCATGGAATGCTGAAAAAATAGTCGCGTATGTTGGCAAGCTCCGTATAAAATTGTACACACATAAATTGGGAAAGCAGCCGATAGCGTATGTATTTTTTTGCATAGCGCTTTTTTCCACTCATAGAAAAAGAAAGAAAAGCCATAGCCACCAGCACGGCATATACAGCCAATAGTATGGGGGAATCCGCAATTTGGTTCAGCAGGGCAATAATTACAAACAGCAACCCCGTAAGAGCCAAAGCAAACTGTGCGTATACTCTGCGCCGTTGGAAGTGAATGGCCAATATATCTGCCTGCGCCAGAATGCAAAGCATAGCGGCGTCGTTTTCAGGAAGTTGCGTTTCGTGCTCTTCGGCAAAATAGATGGCCTTGGTTTCTGCAAGTCTTTTGCCAATCAGTTTGCTTGTGCGTGTTGCATCCCGGTTAAACGTATTGATATAAGAAAATTCTTTCAGCTTTATTTTGTTGTGCCACAGCCCAATTTGCTGTGTGCCACGGTGCAGTTCCACTCGCATGGGAAGTAGCTTGGGTGTGCGCGGTGCACGCAATATGGGTGTGGTAATTTGCAATACAACGCCATGGTTTTGCGGGGTGCCTGTGCCCGCCATTTTGGAAAAAGGTTGTTCCTGCGCCAGCCTGGTGGTTTCAATTGTAAAATCATGTGCGCGTTCTTCATCCGGCACTATGCGCCCATCCCAACAGCTCAACAGCATATTGCTGTGTTTGGCAATATAAATGCCAGCCTGTTTATAGTAATAATAGTGGGGAATTTCCTGTTCAATTGTGTCAAACAACCCCAAATCCACAGCATCTTTTTTGTTTTCGGGTTCTGGCGGCGGCTCGTATGTGGGAACGGTAACCACATTGCTGGCTTGGGATAAAAGCGCTTCAAAAGCATCTCGTTCCTCACCCTCGGCAAAGTCTTCGCGGTAAACATCCAGTTCCATGGGCAGTGCAGCCACCAGTGTGCACCCAGCTTTCAAAGCGGCTCTTGCGCATAGCGTGCTGGTGCCTGCGGTAAGGGAGCAAAGCGCCACAACAGGTGTGTGTGGATAGCTTTTCCGCAGCTGATATAGTAAAGAATATACCCGATCAAATAACAAAACCGCATATTCTTCCTGCATGGTTTGTCCACCGGTTATTCCCACTACCAATGGTATTTTCTGAACACTATCTACCATGTTGTTTCCCTTGCTAGATATTCTGTATTCATCATAACACAACGCAATGTATCGTTCAATTCCGGTGTTCGTGAAAAAAGCGTCAAGTCTGAAATTATTCCCCGACAAATTTACAAGATACGGTCAATGCTTGAAATTAGTTTCTATATGTGAATTAATACCAATTCGAATATTGACTTTGCCTGTAGCAGAGAGTATTGTTCTATACATAGGAATGGATTGCAGCAATGGAAATTGCCAGCGCAAAAGCAGGTGAACGGTTTGAAATTCATCCGCTTGTGTGGTAGTATACAGGATAGATATATAACAGAACAATGTACCAAAGGGGGCAAGGCTTTGGATCAAAATGAACTGATGAACATAGTGCGCACAGAAGTGATTTTGGCAGTGGGAAAAGCATTGGGTAAAAGATTCATACCGGCTGCAGTTTCAAACCGCCATGTGCATCTTTGCCGTGCAGATATAGACAAATTGTTTGGTGTAGGTTACGAGCTTACCCCGCTAAAACCGCTTTCACAGCCCGGCCAATATGCGGCAAAGGAAACCATTACATTGGAAGGGCCAAAGGGCAGCGTTTCGGGCATACGGGTTCTGGGGCCTGCTCGCCCGGAAACACAAATAGAAATTTCGGTTACAGATTCGTTTAAATTGGGCATCAAACCTGTGGTACGCATGTCTGGCAAGCTGGATGGATCGCCAGGCGGTGTGCTTACCACGCCGCAGGGGCGTGCCGAAATAAACAAAGGCGTGGTGGTTTCGGCACGTCATATACATCTTTCCGCCAGGCAGGCAGAGGCACTGCAGCTTACTGATGGTCAGGTGGTGGGGTTGCGCAGCACAGGGGAACGCAGTATTGTGCTGGAGAATGTGTTGGTGCGAAGTGGCGAGGGTCACCATTTTGAGGTGCATCTGGATATGGACGAAGCCAACGCCGCCATGATAGGAAATGGTGATTTGCTGGAAATAGTGGAAGAGTGCAAAGCGCGGCAAATACCCGCTCAGGTTAAAACTGCGGCAAACGTTTTGCCGGTGCAGCCTGCGGTAGCCAATGACGAACCGCTTTCGTTGATTACAGAAGAAGAAGTGAAACAGGCGGCGAAATGTGACCAAAGTATGGTGAAGGCGGCACAAAGAGCCATTATTACACCGCTTGCAAGGGATACGGCAAGGGAACTGGGCATCTCTATTGAACGGGGATAACACACAGGAGTGAGCAATGCAATTAGCAAGAGTAAAAGGCAATGTGGTTAGCAGTACCAAAGCGGAAAAGCTGAATGGCTTAAAAATGCTTATTGTAAAGCCTTTGGATATAGAAACCTTTGAAGAAAAAGGCAATATTATAGTTGCGATAGATGCAGTAGGCGCAGGCGAGGGAGAGGTGGTTATGCTGGTGGGTGGCAGTTCGTCACGTCAAACGGCAATTACTGACGGAACGCCTACAGATATGTCTATTGTGGCAATTATAGATTCCGTAGATCTGGAAGGAAAGCGGATTTTTGAAAAATTTAAAGATTGAAAGCTATATTGAAAGCTATACAGATAAATAGGTGAGTAGAATAGAAAAAATACGCAGGCGTGTCTGTAGGAATGAAGTAGCATAGTGCAACTGAAAGAAGTGGGAGAGGTATAAATGGCATTGACAGAGCAGGAAATCAAAAGGATTGTAAGTGAAACGGTAGAGCAACTAACCGCCGAAATACAGGCTGACAGCAGTAGCAATACAGTAAAATATACGGCTTCGGCCAATGGGCGGTGGCTTTGCGATACGGCGGAAGAAGCCATTGCCAATGCAAAGGCTTCGCAACGGCAGCTTATGGATATGACGCTGGAGCAGCGCCGTGTGCTGATAGAGGCAATGCGGCAGGCCGCAAGGGATAACGCGCGTATGCTTGCAGAGCTGGCGCACAACGAAACCGGCTACGGCAGTGTAGAGCACAAAACAGCAAAAAACAATTTAGCAATAGAAAAAACACCGGGTGTGGAGGATTTGCATACAACGGCGTACAGTGGCGATAATGGGCTTACCATTATAGAGGGTGCGCCCTATGGGGTCATTGGCTCCATTACCCCTTCTACAAACCCAACTTCCACGGTAATCAACAACTCTATTAGTATGATAGCGGCGGGCAACGCTGTGGTGTACAACCCACATCCTGCTGCAAAACGCGCTTCTCAGGAAACCATGCGTGTGCTGAACGAAGCCATAGTGGCGGCGGGTGGGCCACCAGCACTGATTGCCTGCCCCAAAGAGCCCTCTATGGACACCAGTAAGGTAATTATGGAGCACAAGGATACCAAGATACTGTCCATCACAGGTGGTGAGGCAGTGGTGAACATAGCCATGAAGGTGGGAAAAAAGGTAATTGCTGCGGGCCCGGGCAATCCCCCCGTTATTGTGGATGATACGGCAAACATAGCGCAGGCGGCAAAGGACATTGTGGCTGGCGCAAGCTTCGACAACAATGTGCTGTGCATTGCAGAAAAGGAAGTGTTTGCGTTTGGCAACATTGCAGACGAGCTGATGTCGAAAATGGAGCAAAACGGGGCATGCCGCATATACGGTTCGGATATAGATAAAGTGGTAAACACGGTGTTGAACAATAACAATGGAAAATACAGTGCCAATAAAAACTTCGTGGGGCGTGATGCCACGCACATCCTGCGGGAAAGCGGTGTGCAGTTTACCGGAAACCCAAGATTGGTGATTGCGGAAGTGGAGAGAAACCATCCCTTTATATTGGTGGAAATGTTGATGCCCGTATTGGGTATTTCACGGGTGCAAACCATTGGCGAGGCAATAGAATGCGCTGTAATGGCAGAGCAGGGGTGTCAGCACAGTGCGTATATACATTCTACAAACGTACACAATATGAGTATGGCGGCAACAGCGCTGAACACCACTATTTTTGTGAAAAATGCGCCTAGCTTGGCAGGACTTGGCTTTGGTGGAGAGGGCTGCACCACGTTGACCATAGCAACACCCACTGGCGAGGGCATTACCAGTGCCAAAACATTTACGCGCAGCAGGCGTTGTGTACTAAAGGGCGATTTTAGGATTATATAGATAAGCAGCAGGTGAACTTACCAAAAATGGCAAGATACATATAAATAGTGACACAATATAGAGGTCGGAAACATATGGGTAGTATTACGGACAAGATCCGGGACGCGGGCGTGGTTGGTGCTGGCGGTGCGGGTTTTCCCACACATGTAAAAGTGAATTGCAAGGCGGATACAGTGCTGGCAAATGGCGCGGAATGCGAACCACTGCTGCGGGTAGACCAACAGGTGATGGAACGCTATGCCAAGGATTTGGTAGAGGGCATGCGTTTGGTGATGCAGGAAACGGGCGCAAAGCAGGGCGTTATTGCACTGAAAGACCACTACAAAGGCGCTATACAAGCGCTGACAGAGGAAATTGGCAGTGCAACAGATGTTCGGTTGTACAGCATGAAAAGCTATTACCCTGCTGGCGATGAACAGCAGATTGTATACGAAGTAACGGGCAAGGTGGTTCCCACCGGTGGTTTGCCGCTGGATGTGGGTGCGGTGGTTTGCAATGTTAGCACGTTGGTGAACGTTGCAGAGGCGCAAAGGGATATTCCCGTTACAGAAAAATATGTAACCGTAGGTGGTGCGGTGGTGCGCCCCTGTACCGTAAAAGTGCCTGTAGGAACAAGTGCTGAATTGCTGATAGAGCATGCGGGCGGCATTACAGAAGAGTGCGAGTATATCATAGGCGGGCCGTGCATGGGAGCGGTTACCAGCAACCTAGATTTTCCGATAGAAAAAACAACGGGGGGCATACTGGCCATACCCAAAGGACATTCTGTGCTGCAACAGAAGGACGAATGCCAAAGTTTGCAGCTGATTCAGGCGGCTTGCTGCCAGTGCTCGTACTGCACCCAAATGTGCCCGCGCAATGCGCTGGGGCTGGATGTGGCACCGCACAAGGCAATGCGTGCTGTTGCAAATGGTCTGAATCTTCTGGAAAATGAAAATGGCATATTCAGCTGTTGCGATTGTGGCATTTGTACCTATCAGGCGTGTAACTTTGGCCTGAAGCCGCACCATATTATGCGGCAGATGAAGGCAGGGCTGATGCAAGCCGGTGTAAAGGCCAAAAAGGAAGTAAAGTACAGTGTGGATTTGGCATTCGATATGAAAAAACTGCCGGTTTCGCGTTTGGTAGCACGGTTGGGGTTAGGAAAGTACGATGTGCCTGCACCCATTTGTGAGAGTTTTCTGGATAGTAGTAAAGTGAAAATACCGCTGAAAATGCATGTGGGTGCGCCCTCGGTACCAGTGGTGGCGCAGGGGCAACTGGTGCAAAAAGGCGATCTGATTGCAGAGATTAAGGAAAAATCGTTGGGCGCTAGAATACACGCAAGTATTTCTGGGAAAGTAACCGCGGTAACCGATGCCGCCATAACCATAGAGGCGGTATAGGCAAGATATATGGGAGATAGATTGATGCAAAGATCACTTGGGATGGTGGAACTAATCAGCATACCTGCGGGCATATTGGCCGGGGATGCTATGCTGAAAGCGGCAGAGGTGCAGCTGGTAACGGCACAGCCCGTGTGCGCAGGCAAGTATATAGTCATTGTAACAGGCGAAGTGGCTGCGGTGAATGCCAGTGTGGCTGCAGGCAAGGAAGTGTCGGGAATGAAGCTGATTAACGAGTTGGTAATCCCCAATATAGACATGCAAGTGCCGGCTGCTATAAATGGCTGTACAGATATAAAGGAAATGGGCGCCATTGGCGCAATAGAAGCCTATTCACTCTGTTCGGCAGTGGTAGCTGCGGATGAAGCGGTGAAGGCAGCGGAAATAACGCTGATAGAAATACGTTTGGGTCGTGGCCTGGGCGGTAAATCCTATATCACAATGACAGGTGATGTGGCGGCGGTGGAAGCTGCCATATGTGCAGTGCAGGGAATCAAAGAAGTGGAAGGTTTGCTGTCGGATTGCATTGTGATTCCTTCAGTTCACCCCAGCATGGCAAAGGCACTGTTGTAAAATAAGTAAAAAGTACAACCGGCGCTGGCCGGATTACTATAAAGTTTATAAAAAACAGGAGGAATGACAATGTCGAAACAAGCATTGGGTATGGTGGAAACAAAGGGGCTGATTGGCGCCATAGAGGCGGCAGATGCCATGGTAAAGGCAGCAAACGTTTCTTTGATAGGCAAAGAGCAAATTGGCAGTGGCTTGGTTACTGTAATGGTTCGTGGTGATGTGGGTGCGGTGAAAGCTTCGGTAGATGCAGGCGCTGCTGCTGCAAAGCGCGTGGGCGATTTGTATGGTGTGCATGTAATACCCAGCCCGCATGACGATGTGGAAAAATTATTGCCACAGGCCAAAAAAACTGTTGTAAAACCGGCGGCAAAATAAAAATAGGAAGTAAATGAAATGTATACCGGCGAAATAGTGGGAACGGTTGTTTCCACAATCAAGGACGAAAATTTGGCGAACATACCGCTGCTGGTAGTGCAGCTGGTGGAAAACGGCAAAAAGACTAAAATGATAGTTGCTGCGGATTCCACAAGGCAGGCCGGGCGGGGCGATTTTGTATACCTGATTGGTTCTAAAGAGGCAGCGCGTCTGTTTCGTAAAAATTTAACGCCGGCAGATGCCGCTGTGGTAGGATTTATAGATTCCTATAGGGAGCAGCCATAATACAAGCTCTAGCAAGAGTACATCCGGCATTTGCCGGTAGATAATAGTATAAAATGACTTCAACAGGAAAGATGGAGGATGTTAAGCGATGGACAAACAGGCATTGGGAATGGTGGAAACAAAAGGGCTGATAGGCGCAATTGAAGCGGCTGATGCTATGGTAAAAGCGGCCGATGTATCTTTGGAAGGCAAAGAGCAAATTGGCAGTGGCCTAGTTACTGTAATGGTGCGTGGCGATGTGGGCGCAGTGAAAGCTGCTGTGGATGCGGGCGCTGCTGCTGCAAAGCGCGTGGGCGACCTGTATGGTGTGCACGTAATACCCAGCCCTCATGGTGATGTGGAAATGATACTGCCAAAAGGCAAATGAGGTTGGAGCATTGAGGATTGCCAAAGTTGTGGGAAATGTGGTTTCCACAATTAAAGACGAGCTATACCATGGCTATAAGCTGATGATTGTGGAATATCTGGATGAGAATTGCCAGCCGGATGGCTCGCCCCGTGTGATTGCGTTTGACGCAGCGCAGGCGGGTGTGGGCGATATTGTGCTGGTGAATACCGATGGATATGCTGCAATGGTATTTCTACAGGATGATATGATAGGCGATCTTACAATTTGTGGAGTGATAGACAGCTATACGTACGACGGCAAAACCACAGAGTTGAATTAGCAGTAAAGTGTTTTGTGGGATGAGGCAAAGAAAAAATTTGCTTCGTGCGTATTTGTTGTACGCTTTTTAGTACCAAAACTGTGGAAAGGCTTAGTGGGCTATGGCGCGGGAAATGGAAAGCAACGAACTGAATCAAATGCTTAGCGTAGTAAAAAAATATTACGAACTGGGCATGAATCAGGAACAGATTGCTAAGGAGGAATTTATCTCCAAGTCGTCTGTATGCCGTTTGATTAAAAAGGCGGTATCCGGTGGGTTTGTTAGGTTTCAAATCAATTATCCCGTAGAGTCTGTACAAACACTGGAAAAAGAATTTCACAAACATTTTGACCTGAAAAAAGCGTTTATTACCCCTGCGTATACAGAGGATATGGAAATACGCATGAAGGATACCTGCAAATCCGTTTGCGCAGACCTGTGCAAGATAGTGCTGCCGGAAGACATCATTTGTGTATCTTGGGGCAACACGCTGGATCAACTGGCTAGTGTGCTCTCCAAAGAAAGCAGTACCAATCGCAAGTGTGCAAAAGTAGTGATGATGAATGGCTCTACCGCTGGCGATATGGATTCTACAAAGTCTGGAAAAATTGTGGAAGAACTCTCGGAATATTTTGCGGCAGAGGGGTATATGTTGCCAGTTCCGCTGATTGTGGATTCTCGTCACATTGCAGATGCCATACGGCAGGATTCGCATATAGAGTACGTAATGGAATTTGCACGGCAGTCGCGTATTGCAGTGTTTGCAATTGGGGCAATGACGAAGGACTCCGTGCTTACCAAGCGTGGCGCATATTCCGAAATAAACTATGCGGAGGTTGTAAAGCGTGGCGCTGTGGGGGATATAGCTGGGCGTTGCTTCAACAAGCAAGGTAGGCCGGTGAATGAAGAAATGGATGCTTGTATGATAGGGCTGGATCTTGCGGCAATCAAGGAAAAAGAATATCGTATTGGCTTGGCGGTGGGAAATGAAAAGGCACAGGCAATCATTGGCGCCCTTCGTGGAGGGCTGGTAAACAGTTTGTATACGGATGAAATTACAGCACAGGAAGTGATTCGTCAGCTAAAAGGATAAGCTGCGAACTAAATGTAGAATTTTACACGAATAAACTGTTGACAAAATAAAATATTATTCTATTATAAGAATAGAGGCTCTTACAGATTAAGTGAGGATAGCGTATGAAAGCAGTAAGAATGTACAAACCGGGCGATTTAAGGGTGGAAGACGTACCTGTGCCCGAACCAAAAGACAATGAAGCATTGGTACAGGTAATGGCCTGTGGCGTGTGCGGCTCCGATATACCGCGTGTGAACAAGTATGGCGCGCATATTGCCCCCCTTACAATTGGTCACGAATTTGCTGGCAAAATTGTGAAGGTAGGCAAAGATGTAAAAGAATTTAAAGAGGGTGACAGGGTTACCGTTCCCCCGCTGATTCCCTGCTACAAATGTGAGTGGTGCCAAAAAGGTATTTACTCCCTGTGTGAGGATTACGACTATTTTGGCTCGCGTAGGGATGGCGCAATGGCGGAATATGTGGCAGTTCCCGAGCCCAATATGCTGAAGCTGCCAGACAACGTGGGCTATGTGGATGGCGCCACTACAGACCCATGTGGCAACGCACTGCATGGCTTGGCGCAGGCACAGCTACAGCCGGGCGAAGTGTTTGTTGCATACGGTGCAGGCCCTATTGGCCTTTATGCCATACAAATTGCCAAAGCGCGTGGCGCAAGCAAGGTTTTTGCAGTAGATATGGGCGAAGAAAAAATAAAAGCGGCACTGGACAACGGTGCGGATATTGCTATTGATGCTTCCGAGCAAGACCCGGTGGAAATAATAAAGCAGGAAACCGGCGGTAAAATGGCGGATGTGGTAATAGACTTTACAGGTGCGCCGGTTGCGCAGAAAAAGGCAATTGACTGTGCGGGCAAAATGGCGCGAGTGGTGTTGCTGGGCATCTCTCATCAGGGATTGGATTTGGGTGAGAAGCAGGTGGATAACATTATGCGCAGTCAAATTTCCGTAATAGGTTCGTGGAACTCCTTCACAAAACCCTTTCCGGGCGATGACTGGTTTGCGGGATTGGAAATGATGAAGGAAGGCAAAATAGGCGCTAAACACATGATTAGCCACATGCTGCCGTTGGATGAAGCGCCCGAAATGTTTCGTAAAATAGACAAAGGCGGCATCTTCTTCAACAAGGTAATGTTCCTTCCCCATGGTGAAAGCTTTGGAGAATAGGCCTATGGGCTCTTACATGAAAGGGTACTTATGCTAGCATTAATTTATAACAATAGCGGGAAACTTGAGCTGGTAGAAAAGCCAAGGCCGCACGCCAAAAACAACACGGCGGTGATACAGGTAAATGCGTCTTCTATCTGTGGCACAGATTTCCGCACCTATATGCACGGCAGTAAAAAAATTGCTGCGGGCACCACGGTGGGTCACGAAATGTGTGGCGAAATTGTGGAAATTGGCAAGGATATAACAGGCTTTAAAGTGGGAGACAGGGTTACGGTTGCACCGGCGCTGGGGTGTGGCAAATGCTATATGTGCAAAAAAGGCCATACCAATATGTGCGACAATTTGAAAACGCTGGGCTTCCAGTTTGACGGCAGTTTTGCGGAGTATATGGAAATTCCCGCAGAGTTCTTTGATATGGGCAGTGTAAACCTAGTACAAAGCAACGTAAGCTGCCTGCAAGCTGCGCTGGCAGAGCCTGTGGCCTGTGCCGTGAATGCGCAGGAATTGCTGGCAATAGAGCATGGCGACTATGTGGCGGTGTTTGGCAGTGGCTTTATTGGCACAAACCACGCAGAACTTGCATTTGCCGCAGGTGCGGAAAAAGTAATACTAATAGAGCCCAATGCAGAACGTTTGGCAATTGCCAAGGAATATGTGCCGGGTATTAACACTATATCAGGCAGTGAAGACGCTGTGGCACGCGTGATGGAGCTGACTGGCGGGCGCGGTGTGGATGTTGCCATTGTGGCCTGTTCCGTAGGTGCGGCACAAAAGCAGGCACAGGAAATTCTGGCAAAGCGCGGCAGGATTAGCTTGTTTGGCGGGCTGCCGGGTGAGGGCACGGGCTTTATAGACAGCAATATCATTCATTATAAGGAGGCTGGCGTGTTTGGCGCACATGCTTCCACAGCAGCGCAGAATAAAAAAGTGCTGGATTGGCTGGCACATGGTAAAATAGAAACAGCAAAATATATTTCGAAAACGTATTCCTTAAAGGATGCATTGCAAGCATTCGAGGACATTGAGAAAAAGGGAATTATGAAAGCAGTTATCGTCGCAGACGATAGGGAGGTACAGTAAAATGGATATCAACGAAATTATCAAACAAGTAACAGAGCAAGTATGTGCAAAATATGGTGCCGCAAACACGCAGGCCATGGGTGCAGAGGATATGAGCCCGGCAAGCATGGCAAAGTATGTGGATCACACAATACTGAAACCGGAAGCATCTATCAGTGATGTGACCCGTGTTTGCGATGAAGCCAAAAAATTTAAGTTTGCAAGCGTATGCGTAAACCCCAGCTACATCGGATATGTGGCACGTCAGCTGGAAGGCAGCGGCGTAGCGCCTTGCTGCGTAATTGGTTTTCCCTTGGGGGCATGCACGCCGGAAGCAAAAGCTGGCGAAACAGCGGATGCTGTAAACAATGGCGCCAAAGAAGTGGACATGGTGGTGAACGTAGGGGCAATTAAGTCGGGTGACTGGCAGCTGGTGAAGCGTGATATAGAGGGCGTGGTAAATGCCGCCAAAGGCCGCGCATTGGTAAAGGTAATTATAGAAACCTGCCTGCTTACAGATGAGGAAAAGGTAAAGGCTTGCGCCGTATCCAAAATGGCAGGTGCCGATTTTGTAAAAACTTCAACTGGCTTCTCCAGTGGTGGTGCTACTGCAGAAGATGTAAAATTAATGCGTGAAACGGTTGGGGATCAGTTGGGCGTAAAGGCATCTGGTGGTGTAAAAACCTATCAGGATGCAGTAAATATGATTCGCGCAGGTGCAAATCGTTTGGGCACAAGTTCTGGTGCGGCCATTGTATCCGGAGGCGGTGCAGATGCAGGACACCAGTGTGTAAGTTGTGGTGCATGCAAGGGCACATGCCCCAGCGGAAGAGTTACCATTACAAAGAATAGCTATTAATCCAGTAATAAGACAATGCCGCCGCATTGTCTGCAGTGTGGCGGTATTGCATTTCTTTTGACACAATACAACAAGTTTAGCGTTCATTTCAAGATGTTTATTTTGTCGTACACAAAAATGTGTGTGGCTTAGAAATAAAGCTTTCGGGGTGGTAGCCGGAAGTACCTTCAATAATACGTATTGCGCCTGCGCCAATGGCGCGAATTAAAAACAAATATGTTTTTAATTGTGGAATAGTATAAGGTGGTATTGCATATGGAAAAAATAGTGAACGAAGCTGAAACCGTTCTAGCTCTAAAAGGCATTAGCAAAGCCTTTTCTGGGGTAACGGTTCTAAGTGATGTGCATTTCGACTTGAAAAAAGGCGAAGTGCATGCATTAATTGGAGAAAATGGCGCAGGGAAATCCACGCTAATGAAAATTTTAAACGGCATTTATAAAAAAGATGCTGGTGAAATTTTCATTGATGACAAGAAGGTGGAGATAGAAAATGTGTTGGATGCGCAAAAGTATGGAATCAGCATCATCCATCAAGAGTTAAGCTTGGTTCCCGAAATGACAGTGGCCGAAAATGTTTTCTTAGGCCGCATGCCCACAAGTAAATTTGGCTTTGTGGATGACAAAAAACCCATTCAGGAAACACAGGAATTGCTGAAAAAATTTGGGCTGGACATTAGCCCCACGCAGCTTGTTGGCAGGCTAAGTGTGGCGCAGCAGCAAATGGTGGAAATTATGCGGGCACTATCTATCAATGCGCGTATCTTGGTGATGGATGAACCCACGGCTTCACTTACAGATCAGGAAATAGACCGCCTATTTCAATTTATTGAAGATATGCAGCGGCAGGGACACTCCATTATATATATTTCCCACCGTATGGAAGAGTTGTTCCGCATTTGTGGCAGAAGCACGGTGTTGCGCGATGGCAAGTATGTTGGCACTGTGGATATGGCCGTTACAGACTATAATCAGCTTGTTAGTATGATGGTGGGACGTGAATTTGAAAACTTCTATCCGGAATTCAATGGTACCAAGGGAAAAGAGTTGCTGCGGGTGGAACATTTAAACGCGGGCAAACAGGTTCAGGATATTAGTTTCGAGCTATATCAAGGCGAAATATTGGGCTTCTATGGGTTAATGGGCAGTGGTCGCACGGAAACAATGCGTGCATTGTTTGGTGTGTCAGATGCGGAAGTAACCAGTGGAGATGTGTACGTTGAAGGACAAAAAGTAACAATTGCAAAATCGGCAGACGCAATAGAGAACGGCATTATATTGGCCCCCGAAAGTAGAAAAGAACAAGGGCTGGTATTGATACAGGATATAAAATACAATATCACGCTATCCGTTTTGGATGAATTTATAAATGGCCTGAATACCAACTACAAAAAAGAGGCGGCAATTGCGCAGGAATATGCAGAACAGCTGGATATTCGTGCCAGCAGCCTTAGCCAATTGGTTCGAAACCTATCTGGCGGCAACCAGCAAAAGGTAGTGCTAAGCAAATGCCTTGCTACAAAGCCGCGTATCTTGATATTGGATGAACCCACGCGTGGTGTAGATGTGGGCGCCAAGGCAGCAATTTACGAGCAAATTGTAAAGCTGGCACAGCAGGGCATTGGTATTATTATTGTTTCATCCGAAATGCCGGAAGTAATTAATATGAGTACACGTGTATATATTATGCGTGAAGGCAGAATGATGGGTTGCATGGAAGGCGACGCAATTGAAGAACATGAGATATTGAAACATTCACTTGGGGGACAAGAAAAATGAGTAATTCAAACACAAATGTAATAAAAAGCGATAGCAAATTTAAAATTTCTATGAGGCAAAAGTCGGGCTTGTTTATTGCGCTGGCACTGCTGCTGGTGGTATATGCCATACTCACCAAAGGCAGATTTTTAGAGCCCAAGAATTTAATTAACCTAGTGCGCGAAGTTTCGCTGTATGCACCTGTGGCATTTGCCATGACACTTTGCCTTATTATTGGCGGTATAGATCTTTCTGTAGGCGCGCTGTGCGCCGTGGCAAGTACCTACTGCGCGGGCTTGATTGCAAACTTTGGCATCAGCCCGGTTGTTGGCATTATGGTGGGTATTCTAATGGCTACTGCTATGGGTGCCATCAACGGATTGTTAATTTCGCGTACAGATATGCCTCCATTTATAGTTACGTTGGCAATGATGCAGGCGGCGCGTGGTGTTGCCTATCTGTATTCGGGGGGGAAGCCCATTCGAACCCCAACAGAATTCGGAGAATTTGGGAATGGGTTTTTATTCGAAACAATTCCCAATCCCATTTTGGTGATGGTGGCAGTTTTGATTATTATGATTCTGCTACTGAACCGAACAAAATTTGGGCGGAATATATATGCCATTGGTGGGAATAAGGAAGCGGCTCGCTTCAGTGGCATACCGGTGCGAAATACCACTATGTGGGTATATATCATTTCCGGTTTGCTCAGTGGTATTACTGGTGTTATCTTGTCCTCCCGTCTTTACAGCGGTCAGCCCGAGCTGGGGCAGGGCGCGGAAATGGATGCTATTGCGGCCGCCATTGTGGGCGGAACCAGTATGAGTGGGGGCAGTGGCACCATTGGGGGCACCTTGCTTGGCGCATTTATCATACAAACGCTAAACAGTGGACTGAACTATTTGAATGTACCATTCTATTATAAGTATATTGTAACAGGTGTGGTAATTGTGGTTGCGGTGTACATAGATATTGTAAGAAAGAGCAAACAGAAATAATCAATAAAAGTTTTTATGTAAAGTGAGGCTGTAGGTGAGCGAAATCTGCAGCACTCTAATTTGTTGTACGTCTTTTTTACCAAATTGGCAGAGAGTGCATATATTCTGCCAATGAAAAATCACTCCGGGAATCACTTTTATTGTAGCAAAGAGTGGCATGTGATGTGAAGCTTTCGTAACAAGTGATTAAGTTTTCGTAACAAGCGGAACAACGCGGAAACAGCGCCCGTTAAATGGGTAGAACTGTCCCATTGATAAAGAGTTTAAGTTTTGGACAGAACAAATGTCCAATAAAATAAATCCAAATTATTAGGAGGAACGAAATGAAGAAAAAAGGTATTGCATTATTTGTAGCACTTGTTTTGGTAGTAGCAGTGTTCGCTGTTGGCTGTGCCCCAGCCGCGCAGGAGCCAGCAGCAGCCACAGAAGCCCCCGCAGCTGCGGAAGAACCCGTTGTAGAGGAGCCTGCTGCTGAAGAACCAGCCGCAGAAGAGCCCGCTGCTGGAGATGTAGACTATAGTGCAAAAGTGTATGGCGTTTCCGTAATGACACACAAAAACCCCTTCTTTGTTGCTGAAATTGATGGCATAAAAGAAGCGGTGGCTGCCGATGGTTCGGAAGTATTGTCTCCCGATCCGAATAACGACATCACACAGCAGGTTTCGCAAATTAGTGACATGGTTGCTCGTGGAGTAGATGTAATTATTGTAGATCCCGTTGATTCCGAAGGAATTGAGCCTGCGTTGGTAGAGGCAGATCGCGCCGGTATTCCGGTAATCAATATAGACTCTCCTGTTGCAAACAGAGATCTTGTGAAAAGCGTTATCGTATCCGACAATGTGGATGCAGGAAAACAGTCTGGCCGTTCACTTTGCGAAGCCATTGGCGGCGAAGGTGAAATAGCAATTGTAAACTGGTCGGCATTGCAGGCTGTGCGTGACAGAACAGACGGCTTGAAAGCTGTTATTGAAGAAGAATTCCCGAATGTAAAAATAGTTGCGGATCAGGATGCTATGGGCGTGGTGGAAGATGCACAGGGGATTACAGACACCTTTATGCAGGCCAACCCAAACTTGAAAGGTATTTTTGCAATCAACGACCCCACAGCGCAGGGGGTAATTGCAGCCATTCAGGGTGCAAACCGCACTGGTGAAATCTTTGTATCCTCTGTAGACGGTTCGCAGAATGGGATCGACATGATAAAAGATGGCCAGCTTGTTAGCTCGCCTGTACAGCAGCCCAGAGAAATTGGCAAAAAAGCTGTGGAAGTTGCAAAAATGGTTTGGGCAGGCGAAACGCCTGAAAAAGAGTTCATCATTCCTGTTATCAACATTACTCCCGAAAACTGGGAAGAATGGGATGGCAAAACATATTAAGGCTAGTATCCAGATGTAAAGAGCAATAAAAAGCTTTACAGAAAATATGGTATAGAGCCGCAAAAAGACGCGCTGTTATGGTGCGTCTTTTTTAGTTCCTTTTAGTTTGAATTATGGGCAATATCAGGATGTACCAAACACATAAGTGGCAAACAAGGCAAATGTCTCGCGCAGATAACAGTTGGGTAAAATATAAAGCGGTGTGGGGGAGGAAAGCCCTTGAGCACAAAGCCCTGCGCTCTTTGCATTCAGGCCTGCACGCAGCACATGAAAATCATTTGTTACATAAACAACGCTGTAGCTTTGCCCCAGCATACTATCCAGAATTTCTTTGGAATAGCGGAAGTTTTCGTTGGTACTGGTAGATTGCTCTTCCTTCACAATGGCTTCGCTGGGAATGTCAAGGGAAAACAAATACTGCTCCATTGCGTAGGCCTCGCTTACCTTGCTACCTTGGCCATACCCGCCCGACACCATCAAAATAGCCTCCGGATTTTCGTGGTAATAGGCGGCAGCTGCGTCCAGCCGGTTTTGTAGGGTATCGGTTACTTCCTCGCCCCGTATTCCCGCACCCAATACAATAATGGCATCGGCACCCGCATCTGGCGTTTTGTGCGCGGCGGAAACCATCATGCCGGAAAAAATGGCGGTGCCAGCAAAAAGTAAGGCATAGCCGCCAATAAAGACCCACATTACCGCCCGACCCAAGCCCTGTTTAAACCAAACATCCAGCCGAGGCTTGCCTATACCATACAGCAGCAAGGGTGCGCCCAGCAGTGCGGGTAGTGCAACCCCCAAATTCCAGTTGGAACGGGTGCGTACAAAAACTGTGTCGGCTATCAGCAGCAAACCAGCCACTATAAAAATAATTCGGATGACTCTGTTTTTATGCATGCTGTACTAATTTTGTGTGCTGTTTATTTTCAGCATCATTGTTTGCTTCTTCTTTTTCAGACGATCCAGCAAGGCGTAAATCTTTTGCATCAATTTTTCCATTGCCAACATAATGAATGGCATAGCCACACAAAGTATGGCCACAATTAGTATTTGTAGAGAGGTGATGGGGTATATTTCGAAAAAATCGGCAAAGAATGCCACGCATAATGCAAATACACCTATCATTCCTATAATAATAATTTTACGCAGTAGGGTAAGTGGTCGGGAAACTTTGATTAATACCCACATGCCACCTGCAACCACCAAGTATACACACATGGTGGAAAGCTGGTTCGTGGTGCACTGTAGCAAATGCGCCAAATAGTTTACCAAAATAATGCAAATGGCAATACACAAGCCCCCCGGCAAAGATTTTTGCAACACATTGCGAATGAATCGCCCTTTTATTCGGGAATATTGCGGCTCCAGCGCTAGGAAAAACGCAGGTGCGCCAATGGTTACAAACGAGGTGATTACCAGCTGCAATGGGGTGAAGGGATATGCCGATTCAAACAGAAACAGCGTGGCCAAGGCCAGCAATACAGAGTACACTGTTTTTGTAATAAACAGTGTGGCCACACGCTGAATGTTATTTATAATTTTGCGCCCATCTTCCATTACATGTAGCAAATGCTTTAGGCTGGAATCCATCAGCACAATATCCGAAATGTTTTTGGCGGCATCGCTTCCCGAGGCCACTGCCACACTGCAATCTGCCTCCTTCAATGCCAACACATCGTTCACGCCATCGCCCATCATGCCCACTTTGCTGCCTTCCGCTTTCATAATAGAAATCATATCCTTTTTTTGCTGCGGAGAAACGCGCCCAAATACACTGTAGTTTAAAATGGCTTCCCGCAGCTGCCCTTCTGTTTGCAAAGTGGAGGCATCTACATAGTTGTGGGCATTTTTCACACCGGCCTGTTCGGCAATATAGGAAACAGTTTTGGGGTTGTCGCCGGAGATGATTTTTACATCCACATCATATTCATAAAAGTATTCCAGCGTGGTTTTGGCATCGGTACGCACTTTGTCTGCAATCAGCACAAAGGCAAGTGGGTTTAGCCCATCTGGAAGGGCATTGCCCTGTGGTTCGCTTGGGCTGTGTGCCAGCAGAATCACGCGCCTTCCGCCGTTTGAAAGTGCCTCGGCCTGATTCAAAAGCGCTTCATTGTCACGAAGTATAAATTCTGTGGCACCCAGAATGTAGGTGCCTTTGTTTTCAAAGCAAATGCCACTGTATTTTCGTTCCGAAGAAAAGGGAATACGCGATTTTACGCTGTAGGTATGCAGGGGAGAAAAGCGTTGCCGCAACGAGGATATGGTGGTATTTTCATCCTCCGAAGCGCCGCCAATATTTTGCAGTATGGTTTCCAAATCTGCATTTGGGCAAAGCGGTACCAATTCTTCAAATTGCAGCTGCCCCTCTGTTAAGGTGCCGGTTTTATCCAAACAAACCACATCCACACGGGCAAGAGTTTCTATTCCATACATATCTTGCACCAATGTGTTGTCGCGTGCCAAGAAAATAACACTTGCTACAAAGGCAATGCTGGTAAGCAGAATAAGCCCCTCTGGTATCATGCCAATGATACCGGCAACAGTTTTTACAATGGCTTCATCGGGCAGCAATCCCAAAATGACATTTTGTTTGTAAAACAACATTATGCCCATGGGAATGATAATAAAGCTGATACTGCGCAGTATGTAACTAAGGGTGGAGTAAAGCTCCGATTTACGTTTTTTTGCGGCCTTTGCAGAGGAAGAGATTTGATTGGCATAATTGTGCTGCCCCACATGCTCCACACGGGCGCAGGCAGTGCCCGAAACCACAAAACTACCCGAGTATAAATAATCTCCCGGATGCTTTATTACCACATCCGATTCCCCGGTAATCAGCGATTCGTTTATTTCCAGATAGCCGTTTAGCAAAATGGCATCTGCACAAATTTGGTTGCCGGCCTTCAGTTCCATTACATCATCCAAAACCAGATCTGTAACGTGAATTTTTTGCATCTCGCCATTCCGCACTACTTTTACGCGTGCAGCCACAATAAGCGCCAGCTTATCCAGTGTGCGCTTAGAGGAAAACTCCTGTATAATACCAATGATAAAATTGGTGATTACAATTACCAAAAAGGCCAAATCCTTGTATGCGCCTACACTAATTAACATCGCGGCAAGAATAATATTCAATATATTAAAAAAGGTAAAGAAATGTTCCTTTAAAATTTGACCATATGACTTTGTGGTGTTGCCTACAAAATTGTTTGCAAGGCCGTTTTCTATACGTTCCTGAACCTGTGCACTGCTGAGTCCTGTTTCGTTGCTGGGATGATACCGTTGTGGATCGTTCATATTGCTCCTACTCTGCTCCTAATTTTGTAATAGTATATCATATTATATTGGAATAATCTTTAATAATTCATGAAGCATTTCAATCGAATTTATTAAAATATACTATGTGATAAAAGCCGAGTGGGGGAGGTTGCGAAGGAACCAGTTGTGGAGCAAGTCTGTTTTCAGGCAACAGCTTTTGCTTTGTGGAAATTGCCGAATGCTATTATTCATTTACATACAACACACATACTTGTTCTGCATCCAAATAAGACAAATCCATATTACGTGCCTGTCTATCGGTAACAATGTTGGAAATATCCAAAAAATCTGTTAGGAAAATTTGTCCTATCTTTTGAAACTTGGTATGATCGGCCAGTAGGTATACGCTGGAGGAGCGGGCTATCATCAGTCGCTTGGTGTCGGCTTCCTGTATGCTGGTATCTCCCACTTTGCTAACGGGGTGAATTCCCGTGCAGGAAATAAATGCTTTATCCGGAAAAAAGTCGTTGGCAACGGCATTGGTAATGGTGCCGCTTACAGAAAGGTTGCTGGTTTTAAAGATTCCCCCCATGCAAATATAGGTATGGTTGTGGCAGGGGTGATTGGCAGCCTCCAAAAGCAGGGCAAGAGAGTTTGTTAGTATGGTAATTTGCAGTGTTTCGGGAAGGTGTTTTGCCATAAAAGTAGTGGTAGAGCTATTGTCTACAAAAATAATATCGCCATCTTCCACGAAGGTTGCGGCCTTACGGCA
This sequence comes from uncultured Christensenella sp., assembly GCA_964592125.1. GTDB lineage: Bacteria > Bacillota > Clostridia > Christensenellales > Christensenellaceae > UBA5399. Next base: position 42,047 of record CAZQBV010000002.1, on the reverse strand, counting down.
AATGCCGTTTTTTTCTTTGGAATGTTGCAGCTCGCGTATGCCCACGGGAAATTCGCCCGTGCTGCCGTTCGTGGGCTCTGCCCTTACAGCACCGCCGTGGGTGCGCTGCAACGCGCCATCGCGTTCCAGCTCGGTTAGGTCGCGGCGTATGGTTTCCCGGGATATGCCAAACAGTTCGGCAAGCTGGTTTACACCCACCTTGCCGTTCTGAGTTAGCAAATCAACAATTTCACTTTTTCGCTCTATACTGTACATAGCAATGCTCCTATGCCATTGATTAGATTGTATTTCTTACAATGGTGCAGTATGCGTCGCACTCTATACGCTCCAGCATGGAATAGGCCATGTAAATACTGGGGCCGGTTACACAAACGCCATGCAGGGGCATAATGCAGGCAAGAGGCTTGGCTTTGGCCAGCTCGCGCCGTTTTTCAAAATACTCGTACACAGCTATGGAAAGCTCGTCCGAATAGGCCTTGTGATACTCTATGCACTCCACATAGCCGCGCCCCAGCGTTGCCTCTGTTACGTTGGGTATGGGCTTGCTTTGCGCCACAAAGGGCATACAGTGGAAAGGATGCGCATGAATAGAGGCACCCACATTTTCCAAATTTTTCAGTATCAATGCATGCATTAGGCTTTCGCGGGAAAGCTTGCCTTCGCCGGAAATGATATTCAAATCAAAATCCACCAGCATAAAATCTTCGGGTTGCAGGCGGCAATGCTTGTGCTCGCTCATCATAGAGGGGGAAATTAACATACGGTCGACCTCCACCTTTACAGCAAAATTGCCTCCTGCTGCATTGGTTAGCCGACGATCCCAAATTTGTTGTGCTGTTATCACCATCTCGTCACGCATTTCTGCATAATCCAGTTTACTCATAATAGTCTCCTTTTGGTTTTCAATTTATCTCAATTCTTCTATCTTCACGTCATCCAACAGCGCAATGGCGCGTGCCATATCTAGCCCCACAGAAAGCGCACACTCCGCCGCCGCGGCGCTGGTGGCAGTGGCGTAGCGCAGTGTTTCTACAAAGGGAATTCCGCTATCAAAGCCAAACAATAGTCCTGCTAGATAGCAATCGCCACAGCCCACGGTGTTTTCTACATGCACTTTGGGCGGTGTGGCCTTATATACTTTATTCTGGTATTTCACAATGGAGCCGTGGCCGCCCAGTGATACTGCCACCACGGGTATATCGTAGTGCGCTATGCCATCCATCGCCGCGACAACATCTGCATCGTTCTCCTCTATAGGTCGGTCGCACAGCAGGGAAAGCTCGTCCAAATTGGGCTTGATAAGAAAGGGGACGGCTTCCGCACATTTCTTAAGAGACTTGCCACTGGTATCCAAAAAGAATTTTAGTCCGCAATCCTTCAGTGCCTCCATAACATGGTTGTACACATAAGGATCGGCATAGTTGGACGCATCGCCGGAAAGCGCTAAAAAATCGCCCGGCTGTGTGTGTTGTTTCAGCAAAGCAATTACTTGTTCCAAATCTGCTGGGCTTAGTTGTACGCCCTTTTCTGTAATCAGTGTGGAATCCCCTGTGGCTTCGGCCAACAGGTAGTTGGTGCGTGTGTTCTTTTCCGGTGTGTTGCTGTGCAAAAAGCGAACCTGCACACCCTCTGCCTCCAGCATCTCTATTACGCGTGTGCCGGTGGCGCCATGCGAAATGCCAAAAGCGCAGTTTTCAGCGCCCATCATTTTCAAGTTTACAGAAACATGGGTGCCTTTGCCGCCAATGGTTTCCTTCACCTCGTTTATTCGGGTGGTTACATTGGGGGTAAACTTGTCTACATAAAGTATTTTATCCACTGCGGGATTCAGTGTTAGTGTGTGTATCATCGGCATTACCTCGCTAAAACAGTCATAAACAGAAGAGACATACTTCCGATTATGACTGTATTGTACCATTATATGCCGGTGCAGGCAATGTTTTTTCGTGCGCTGTTATGAAACAGATAGATTGTTTATTAGTTAGTATGAATACAATAACAGAGGTGCTTCTATGAAAAGTGATTTTTTAACTACAATGAAACATCGTCGTTCTATCTACAGCTTGGGAAAAGAACCGGAAGCTAGTGATGAGCAAATAAAAGATATTCTGCAACAAGCGCTAAAATATACCCCCACTGCGCACAACACGCAGCTTACGCGCATTGTATTGCTGTTGCGGCAAAACCATGATATCTTTTGGGATTTGGTGATGGATGCCATTCGCAATGCAAATCCAAATGCCGATCTTTCGGCAAGCGAACATAAAATACAGCAGTTTCAGGCGGGGTATGCCACAGTGCTTTATTATAATGACACAAGCGAAACAAAGAGGCTGATAAAGGAAATGCCGCTGTATAAAAACCAATTTGAAAAATGGGCACAGCACGCAAACGCCATGTTGCAATTTGCCGTATGGAACTTGCTGGCGGAGGCTGGCATGGGTGCATCCCTGCAGCACTACAACCCCTTGGTGGACGAAAGTGTGCGCAAACGCTGGAAGATAAACCCAGATTGGGAATTGATTGCGCAAATGCCACTGGGTAATCCATTGGAGGAAGGAGAGCAGAAGCCCATTGTGCCTTTAGAAAAGCGTTTTGTGGTGTTTGAATGATTTTGTGGTAATGGAGGAACAAAAGATAGCATTCTTTGAAAGAAAACCAAAAAACAAGGGCGGTTTTATCTGCCCTTGTTTTTTGGCTGTGTGTTTATCTAAAGTACTGCACGCCACTTTGGAAAATTTTCTGGTCGTATTCCCCGGGCACGTTGATTGCCACATGGCTGCCCATGCGTTCCGAATGCCCCATTTTGCCCAACACCCTGCGGTCGGGGCTCATAATTCCCTCTATGGCATGCATAGAGCCGTTGGGGTTGAAAGCCACATCCATACTGGGGTTGCCCTCAAAATCAATATACTGTGTGGCAACTTGTCCATTTTTCACCAGTTGTGCAATTTCATCTTCCTTTGCAACAAAGCGACCTTCCCCGTGGGAAATGGCTACTGTGTGCACATCCCCTGCACTGCATAGCTGTAGCCAAGGGGAATTTGCGCTGGTAACGCGTGTGCGTACCATGCAAGAGGCATGCCTGCCAATGGTGTTGTAGGTAAGGGTGGGGCTGTCCTCTTCCATATCGCGAATTTCGCCATAGGGAACCAGCCCCAGCTTTATCAGCGCCTGAAAGCCATTGCATATGCCCAGCATTAGGCCGTCGCGGTTTTTCAGCAGCTCCATTGTGGCATCACGAACACTGGGGTTGCGGAAGGTGGTGGCAATAAACTTGCCACTGCCGTCTGGCTCGTCACCACCGGAAAATCCACCCGGCAGCATAATAATTTGTGCATTTTTAATTTCCGAAACCAGTTGCTCCACACTTTTATCAATTGCCGCGGGTGAAAGATTGCGAATGATTACCACCCGTGGAATGGCGCCAGCTTTCTCGAAAGCGGCTGCTGTATCGTATTCGCAATTGGTGCCGGGGAATACGGGTATTACCACTCTGGGTAGCGCGGTTGGGTATCTGTTTGTTGCAAACGCTTGTTGCTTGTAAAGCGGTGTTTTCACCTTGCCGGCATCGCTTGTTTTGGTGGGGAAAACGCCCTCTAGAGGCGCACAGAAGGCCTCGGTTGCCTGTGCCAAGGAAATGCTTTCACCGCAGCATTCTATGATGGGCTCTTCGCGTATTTCGCCCATCAGCTTGAAATTGGGGTGGCTGATGCTGGCTGCCTCCACCAGTATTGCCCCATAGTGCTTTTGCGTCAGTCGTTTTTTGCTTTCGCTAAACAGCTTTACACCTAGGCCACTGCCAATAGCGCCCTTCACTGCACCCAGCAAGTAGCCGCCGCGCCCCACTGCCCATGCGGAAACCACCACCTTGTCGTGAATCAGCTTGGTTAGCTCTTCATATTTTTCTTTTGCATCCGCAAAGTTTGGAAGTCCATCCTCATCCCGATCTATTTGCATCAGATACAGCTTGTTTCCGGGTGTTTTCAGCTCGGGGGTAATTACATGTGCTGCATCCACAGGTGCCACACAGAAGGAACAGAGCGTGGGTGGCACATCAATGTCCTTGTAGCTGCCACTCATAGAGTCCTTGCCGCCTATGGCCGCTATTTCCAGTTCCTTTTGCGCCCAATAGGCACCCAGCAATGCACCTAGGGGTTTGCCCCAACGTGTGCTGTCGCCTGTCATGCGCTCAAAATATTCCTGAAAGGTAAGCCAGCAATCTGCCACTGCGCCACCCGCCGCAACCACTTTTGCCACACTCTCCAGCACAGCATATGCCGCACCCAAAAACGGGCTTTTTTCCAATAGGTAGGGGTCGAAACCGTAGCCCATCAAGGTTGCGGTGCTGGATTCTTCGCCCAGCACAGGTACTTTTGCGCACATGGCTTGTATGGGAGCTAACTGGTGCTTTCCGCCCAACGGCATAGTAACGCTGCCCGCCCCAATTGTGGAGTCGAACATCTCTATCAATCCTTTTTTGGAGCATATGTTTAGGTCGCCCAAAAGCGAGATAAGCGTTCCTTCCAGTGTATCTTCCAGCTTTTCGTCAAACAGATTTTTTGCGCCAAATTGCATTACCTTGGCTTCGGCATGCTGTGTGGCGCCGTTGGAGTCCAAAAACTCACGGGACAAATCCACAATGGCTTTGCCATTCCAAAACAACCGCATACGCCCGTTGTCTTTTATCTCCGCTACCACAGTTGCTTCTAAATTCTCTTCTGCCGCCAGTGCCAGCACAGCACTTGCATCGCGCGGGCGAACCACCACAGCCATTCGTTCTTGCGATTCGGAAATGGCAATTTCTGTGCCATCCAAGCCTTCGTACTTGCGGGGCACCGCATCCAAATCAATATCCAAAGCGGGGGCAAGCTCGCCAATGGCCACACACACGCCGCCAGCGCCAAAGTCGTTACAGCGTACCACTTTTTTTGTGAATTTTGGGTTGCGGAACAAACGCTGTAATTTGCGCTCGGTAAGGGGGTTGCCCTTTTGTACTTCTGCGCCGCAAGCCTCTATAGATTTTTCGTCGTGAGCTTTGCTGCTTCCCGTTGCACCGCCAATGCCATCTCGGCCTGTTCTGCCGCCTATCAGTACCACCACATCGCCATCACGGGGTTGTTCCCGCACCACGTTTTCCGCAGGTGCTGCGCCAATCACCGCGCCAATCTCCAATCGCTTGGCTTTGTAGCCCGGGTGATACACTTCATCCACAAGCCCTGTGGCCAAACCAATTTGGTTTCCATAGGAGGAATAGCCATGCGCCGCTTGCTTTGTAATTTGCCTTTGGGGCAGTTTGTATTCCATTGTATCTGCCAGGCTTTCGCGGGGATCCCCACTGCCTGTTACTCGCATAGCTTGGTATACATAAGAGCGTCCGGAAAGCGGATCGCGAATCGCGCCGCCCAGGCAAGTGGCTGCACCACCAAAGGGCTCTATTTCTGTGGGATGATTGTGCGTCTCGTTTTTGAACATAATCAGGAAATCACGTTTGCCCTTATCTGTATGCACCTTGCATCGGATAGAACAGGCGTTAATTTCCTCGCTTTCATCCAAATTTTTCAGCAATCCGGCTTTTTTTGCTTCCTTGGGGTAAATCGTTGCCAAATCCATCAGGCAAATATCCTTTTTAGAGCCCAACTCTCGGCGGGCATCCAAATAATCGCCATAGATATGCTCGGCCTGCTTGGAAATATCGTCATTGGCAAAGGTAACATTGTCCAGCTTTGTCAGAAATGTGGTGTGACGGCAATGATCCGACCAATAGGTATCCAAAACACGCAGTTCTGTAATAGTGGGGTCACGCTTCTCACTTTTAAAGTACTCTTGTGCGCACAGCATATCTTCTGTGGTCATGGCAAAACCAAACTCTTTTGTATATTTCGCTATCTCCGCCTTGGTTTTCTTTAAAAAGCCGTTCACGGTTTCCACGCTGTGCGGTATGGCAAGCTGCATTTCCAGTGTGTCATATTCCTCTAGTGATGCCTGACGGGAATCCACAGGATTGATGATATATCGCTTAATTTTTTCTATATCCTTTGCGCCTTCTACAATATACAATTTGGCATAGCGTACAAGCGGGCGCTCTTTTCGTGTTAAAAGCTGTATGCATTGCGCGGCACTGTCGGCACGTTGATCGTATTGGCCGGGCAAATACTCCACCGCAAAAAGCTGGGCAGTTTTAGAAAGCTGGGGTAGTTCGTATGTAACGGTATCCACAGCGCCTTCACTCATTACTTGCGCCACAGCGGCGGAAAAATCATTTTCAGAAAGTCCCTCCGCATCGTAGCGGTTTAATATGCGCACGCTTTTTACAGGTTCGCCCAAATTCTCTCGGAAATCGCGTGCATGCCCTTGTGCCTCCACGTCAAATCCACTCTTTTTTTCTACATATACTCTTCTAACCATGTTTGCCAGATATTCCTTTCAACACTTAATAAGCTAATTATACTATTACATACCCAGTATCGCAATATAAAGGGGTATGGTAATAAAGGACAGCAGTGTGGTAATCACCACACCTCGCGCGGCGAAATCTGTATCCGCATTTGAGCCCGCTGCAAAAATGGTGGTGGCCACCATGGCAGGAAGCCCGGTTTGCACCACCAGCACGCCTGTGGCATAGCTGGAAAAACCAAACAACACGCACACCAAATACATAATAAGCGGAGAGACGAAAAAACGGCCTATCAGCGCCAAAGATAGGCCTTTGTCAATGCGCCTCACGCTGGAAAGACCGGTGTGATGCAGCACAATACCCACAAACAGCAATGCCAATGGGGAAGTGATATTCCCCATCATATCCATAGTCATGGATAAAAAGCTGGGCAACATACTTTTGGTTACCCCGCAAACCACCAGCACCAGCCCCGCAATAATAGAAATAAGCGGAGGGGTGAAGATTTGCTTTAGAAGCTGCTTTACGTTCGCCTTTTGTGTTTCTCCTGCAATGGCCACGCCATCTCGCTCTATGCCAATATAGCCCACACTGTTCATAAATGTGGAATTGGCAGCAAAATAAAAAAGAGCGAACAGCATACCCTTTTCCCCAAAAATAGCCATGGCCACCGGCAAGCCCATATAGCCGGAATTGGAAAGCGCAAACAGCGCACTGAAAACGCCACGCTGGGATTTGTCTATTTTTGCCGCGCGTACAAATACTTTACTAATTGCATAGGCTAAAGCCATAGACACCATAGCCGCAACAAAATAAATCCATGCCTCCTGCAGCGTATCCTGCGTAAGATTATTCAAAAAGGAAGAGATTACCGTGAAGGGCAAAGTGACGTTGATAATCAGCTTGGGAATAAACTTTTGTACGGTCTCGTTGGCCCAGCCCCGCTGTGCGGTAAAATAGCCCAGTGCAATAATCACCAGCACCATTAATACCGCCTGAAAGGAACTTAAAATCATTTACTACACCAGTGCCTTGTATATCGCCCGTACCGCATCGTCAAAATCGTCATTTTCCACGCCAACAATAATGTTTATTTCGCTGCTGCCCTGGTCTATCATGCGCACGTTGATGTGGTTTTGCGCCAGTGCGTTAAACAAGCGCGCAGAGATGCCCACTTTGCGAATCATATTGCGCCCCACTGTGGCAATTAGCGCCATGTTGGAGGAAACTTCCACACTGTCTGGGCAGCACTGTGTGTGCAGTTCGTCTATCAAAAGATCCAGACAGCTTTTTATTTTCTGGTCTGCCAGCACTAGGCTGATGGTATCTATAGAAGAAGGCATGTGCTCGTAGGAAAGGCCAAACTTCTCCAGACAGGTAAGCACCTTTCGCCCAAAGCCAATTTCCATATTCATACCATGCTTTTCCAGCGTAATTACGGTGAAGTTCTTTTTGCCCGCAATGCCTGTAATGTGCTTTTGCGCACTGCCAGCCTTCCTTACCTCGGGTACAATCATGGTGCCCGAATTTGCCGGGTCGTTTGTGTTTTTTACATGAATGGGTATGGCTGCTTCCAAAACGGGAAACACGCTGTCTTCATGCAGCACAGTTGCGCCCATGTACGAAAGCTCGCGTAGTTCCCTGTAGGTAATTAAATCTATTTTTTGGGGTTGCTTCACAATGCGAGGGTCTGCCATCAAAAAGCCGGAAACATCTGTCCAGTTTTCGTAAACATCGGCATTTGCAGCGCTGGCCACAATGGCACCGGTAATATCGCTACCCCCGCGCGAGAATGTTTTCACTTTGCCATCGGGTGTGCTACCGTAGAAGCCGGGCACCACAGCACGCTCGTGCAGGGCAAGCGCCCCCGGCAGTATAGACATGGTTTTTTTTGCATCGTAACGCCCAGATGCATCGAAGAAGATAACATCGGCAGCATCAATAAAGTCATACCCCAAATAATCCGCAATCAGCATACCATTCAGGTATTCCCCGCGAGATGCCGCATAGTCGGCAGAAGCGCCATAGCGAATGTCCTCGTGTATCTTTTCCAGTTCCGCTTCAATCTCTGTTTTTAGCCCCAAGCTGTTGCGTATGCCAACATAACGCTCAAAAATAGTCTGGTACACTTCCTGTGTGGGTTCCAGTGAATTTGCGGCATTAAAAAGCATGTACAGAAGGTCGGTTACCTTTATATCGTCATCCCAGCGCTTGCCGGGAGCGGAGGGAACCACAAATTTACGTGCGGCATCTGCCCGAATAATTTCGGTTACCTTTTGAATCTGCGCGGCATCCGCCAAAGAACTTCCACCAAATTTTGCTACTATTACTTCCATAATTTACCGTTCCTTATTCTATAATATCAGTTTCTTCTGCCACATCTGTTTCTACCAGCATGCGGCATTCCATATAATAACGCTTTTCTTCTGCTTCGCCCAATGAAAATGTTTTCTTGGGAAGTACGCCGCACTGCACAATCAAGTCGAAAAAGTCGGCCTTGTTCAGTGCATCAAAGTAAAAACCTATGGTGTCATATTTTGTTTTGGCCATCTCTACAAAGGTGTCGTTGCCATGGATGTAGTCTATTTTGCTATTCTTTATCTCGGCAATGTACTCTTCCAAAATTTCCTGCACTTCACCCACAGCCAAAGGATGTTTTGGGTTCTCTATTATAATTTTCCCTGCACCATCGTGATACAGGAAGGGAATGACAAACCCGCCGTCTTCGGTTTTGGTGGCAGTGTTCCATCTGCCAAACAGCAGCTTGGCATCTCGCCCGCGCTCCTTTAGCTTTTCCACAACAAATTGTGCGCAACCGGAAGGGTTTACATTAAAAAGCATACGGTGTATGGGCATAAATTCTACCGCACGGTCACGTAGGTTGATGATTTCGCACAATGCAAAACGCAAGGGATGGTTTTCACGTTCCTCTGGGCTAAGAGTTTTCTTTGCTTCGTCCCAAATGGTTTTTGCAGTGGCCAGCGAATGGTTGCCATCGCCCACGCAATACAGCATGTTGTCCCGCCTTTTCAGATGGGAAAGAGCCCCTATTGTTTCGTCTATTTGCTTTTCTTCATCGGCAAGATAGCCTTCCACTCGGCCGCCATTCATCATCAAATCACAGTCGTAAACTTGCTTTAGGCTGCCCTTTTGCATGTGCAAATTGCCAATCACTGTGTCTTCCGCATCATCAATCAACAGAATGATGTGTGGCATTTCCAGCACGGCACCCCGGCGTATTTTGACTCGAGCGGGAATGCGCGCAAGCACAGTTTCCTCCGTGGCGCGTATCATAGGTTTTTGGGAGATGTCGTAGTCGTATTGCTCCAAATCCATAGCCAGCAAAATGCCCTTACGCACCTTGTTACCCAAAAAACGCTCGGTTAGCAGTATGCCGCGCGGCAGCATTTCCAAAATGCCATCTGCAAGGTAATCGTTCATTACCTGTTTCATACGTGTGATGTGCGCGTCGGTATCGGCCTGATCCAAATACAGCTCGGGCAGCATAATGTGCAGCGTGCTGGCAGCCGGACCCACCAGTTTTTCCACCTCAGCCCAGTATTCCGGTTGGGAAGTGAATTGATCGCAAGCCACACAGGACCACTTTTTCAAATTAATACTCTCGGCAGGCACCAATACTTCCGGTACTATAAAACCAAGTTCCTTTGGGTTTATCATAAATGCTCCATTTCCTCCAAATACAATTACGCAACAAATAAACAATGGGAATTGCAAACTCCCTGCTTTGGTTTAGTTGCGCAGTAGTATCACTTCGATTCTTGCTGCTATTTCCCCTGCTGCTGTTTCGTGCCGAAGTGATACAAAAACGCCAATAGATACTCCGCAGAATACCTTAATTAATATAATATAGCATTCACGAGTGTATTTTTCAAGCATTCTAGCATTCGGGGCAGTACTTTTATGGATATTTATTCACTGGTATGTATTTTTTGCTCTTTTTATGCTATACATAGGCGCTTTGCATTGACTTTGCCGCGGAAATACTTGATAATATATAGAAGATATATGGGAGATTTTGATTTCCGAAAAGGGGGACTTTCTTTGGATTTTATTGATGTAGAAAAAAAATGGCAGGACAAGTGGGCGGATACGCAGCTTTATAAATATGATAAAGACAGCAGCAAACCCAAAAAGTATGTGTTGGAGATGTTTTCCTATCCCTCCGGCGCAAACCTTCACATAGGGCACTGGTACAACTACAGCCTTAGCGATACCTATGCGCGTTTTGCACGTATGACGGGCTGGAATGTGTTTCACCCAATGGGCTTTGATGCCTTCGGGTTGCCTGCGGAAAATTATGCAATTAAAACAGGCATACACCCGCAGGACTCCACAATGAAAAATATAAAAACAATGGAAAACCAATTGCGTGCAATTGGTGCAACTTACGATTGGGATTATGAGCTGGTTACCAGCGACCCCTCCTATTACAGGTGGACACAATGGTGCTTTTTGCAGCTGTACCACAAGGGGCTTGCCTACCGAAAGGCTGCGCCGGTGAACTGGTGCCCCTCTTGCCAAACTGTGCTGGCAAATGAACAAGTGATAGATGGCGAATGCGAGCGCTGCCAAAGCGCAGTAACGCGAAAGCATCTTACACAGTGGTTTTTCAAAATAACAGATTATGCAGAGCGTTTGCTGGATGGCCTGCCCACACTGGATTGGCCGGAAAAAACCAAGCTGATGCAAAAAAATTGGATTGGCAAAAGCGTGGGTGGGGAAGTGGTGTTTCAGTTTGCGGAAACAAAAGAAAACTTTACGGTATTTACCACTCGTGCAGATACCCTTTTTGGGTGTACCTATGTGGTAATGTCGCCGGAGCACCCGTTGCTGGACAAAATAACCACCCCGGCACAAAAGGCAGCTGTGGAGGAATATAAAGATTACGCGGCCAAGGCAAGTGAGATAGACAGGCTTTCTACCACACGCGAAAAAACGGGCGTATTTACAGGGGCATATGCCATAAACCCTGTAAACGGCAGAAAAGTGCCCGTTTGGACTGCGGATTATGTGCTGGCCAGCTATGGCACGGGAATTGTGATGGCGGTGCCCGCGCACGACATTCGGGATTACGAGTTTGCCCAAAAGTACAGCCTGCCCATAGAACGAGTGATACAGGCGAACCAGCAGGGGGCGGATGATGCGCTTCCCTTTGTGGAATATGGTGTTCTGGTAAGTAGCGAATGGGCAAATGGACAGACCACAGAGCAAGCCAAAAAAAGCATTATAGAGCACTTGGCAAAGGACGAACAGGGCGCATTTAAAACAAACTATCGCCTGCGTGACTGGCTGATTTCGCGCCAGCGCTACTGGGGGGCACCCATACCCATGGTGTACTGCGAAACCTGTGGCGAGGTACCGATACCTGAAGAACAACTGCCAGTGCTGTTGCCCTATGATGTGGACTTCGCGCCGGATGGAACATCTCCACTGCAAAAAAGCGAAACATTCCTGCATACAACTTGCCCCAAATGTGGCGGCAAGGCTACGCGGGATGTAGATACCATGGATACCTTCGTGTGCTCGTCTTGGTACTATATGCGCTATCCAGACAATAAAAACGAAAAGGAAGCATTTTCCCGCAACATTATGGATGAAATGTTGCCTGTGGATACCTATATTGGCGGGGCCGAGCATGCGGTAATGCATTTGCTATATTCGCGCTTCTTTACAAAGGCATTTTACGATTTGGGCTACATTGGTTTCGAGGAACCCTTTACAAAGCTGGTGCATCAGGGCACTATATTGGGGCCGGATGGGGAAAAAATGAGCAAAAGCCGCGGAAATGTGGTTTCGCCGGATGCATTGATTCAAAAATACGGCAGCGATACCCTGCGGCTGTACCTTGCCTTTGGTTTCAACTATATAGAGGGCGGCCCGTGGAACGAGGATGGAGTGCATGCCATGCACAGATTCCTAGAGCGTGTAGAGCGTCTGTTAGACTGCACCATGGCACTTTCGGGCGGCACTGGGCAGGTGGATGAGGATGTAAACTACCAGTTGAACTATGCAGTGCAGCATGTTACGCGGGATATACCGGATTTCTCTTTTAATACGGCAGTTGCGCGTATTATGGAGCTGGTGAATGTTTTATATAAATATGTGGATGGCAATGCAGATGCTGATTTTGCAATGGAAGCAGCTAAAAAATTGCTGCTGGTGTTGGCGCCATTTGCCCCGCATTTCTGCGAAGAACTGTGGCAGCGGATGGGGCAGCCCTATTCCATTTTCAATGCCGATTTTCCAAAGGTGGATGAGAAGGCGCTGGTGCGCAATGTGGCGAATATGGCATTGCAGGTAAATGGCAAGGTTCGCGCAAAGTTTGATATTAGCTCTGGTGCATCCAAAGAGGAAATAGAGGCCTATGTGCGGCAAGAATTTGCCTCGATGTGGGAAGGCAAGCAAATTGTAAAGCTGATAGTAATACCCGGCCGCATTGTGAATATTGTGGTGAAATAATACTGCATACACACAGGGGTTGCTTGCGCTTTGAGCAGGAAACGAAATGAAAAAGCTGCCCGGTGCTTGGCGGTGCGCTGTGCCTAGCGTGCGCAATGTGCAATAGAGGGCTGGAGGGGCGCATAAAGTGGCAACTGCTTGGAACAAAGCGCGAACGAGAACTTGCATTGTGGCAATGGGCAAATAGAGTTTTATAGTGCCCATAAAGTTTGAAAGCTTTTAAACGATAGAGGATGATATAATGGCAAATTTTGATTTTGATGTAGTAGTAAAAATAGGATCAATGGCATTGGTTCGCAAACAGGACAATGATCTAGACTATAATATTTTTTCAAGATTGGCACGCGAATTGAAGCCGGGCTATATACTGGTTTCTTCTGGTGCGGCGGAAATAGGGCGTATAGACTATATGCAGCGCAACGGTGGCAGAGAGCTGAAGGGGAATATGGATGAAATTATGTCCTGCTATTCTGCACAGGGGCAGCCGCTGTTGATGGAAATGTACCGAAAGTTTGTGAATCCCAAATACTCTGTGCGGCAGGTGCTAATAGAGCATAGCCACTTCAATGACAAACGCAAAGTAAACCACATTCGCAAGCTATTGGTGGCGGCGGCAAACCAAAATGCCATCCCCATTATAAACTATAATGATGCTGTATCGGATACGGAAAATATGAAATGGGAGCTAAGCAACCTAAAGGCAAAAACCGACAAGGTGGTTGAATGTGTGGACAATGACGAAACCGCTGCGGTGATTAGCAAGATGATGCAAGCGAAGTTGTTGGTGATACTTTCCAGTATAGATGGTATTTATATGGACTATAAAGATCCCTCCACGCTGATTGGCGAAGTGGTGGGAAGCAGCTATGCAGAAGTGGAAAAAAAGATAGATGCAATGATGGCAGGCTGTAAGGGCGCCTCCCGATTGGGTGCAAACGGCGCTGCCGCAAAGCTGAAATATGCCAAAGAAGCGCTGAAAAGTGGCACTACAGTTATGATTGCCAATGCCGAAAACTCTTTGAAAGCGATTATAGAGGGTAAGGCAAAGCGCACCCTATTGCAAATAAAGCCGTAACTTCATTCTATATTTTAGACAGGAGAGGTTGATAGATTTGAAAACTTGCCCTAGATGTTATACAAAAGTAGACGATGATATCTATGTATGCCCAGAATGCAAATTCCAGCTTGCACGGATACAGCAATCTTCTGCCAATACGCCTATTAAGAAGGATGGCAAAACACCTGCTGCGCCCGTGCAAACACCAGTGGCTACCAAAAAGAAAAAAGGGCTCAAAAAGTCTGAGATCATGGTGATTTTAGCTGTAATAGCTGTTTTTGTGGTAATGCTGGCAGTGTTCAACCTGCCCACACCCTCTACTTCAAGATCATCCTCCAAAAGCAGTACATCTTCTGGCACCACATCACAAAGTGTTTCCAAAGGTTCTTCTTCAGGCGCCTCCTCTTCGGGTACTTCCTCTTCAGGCTCTTCTACCGAGGCAGGCTTGCAGCCAGTACCAACAAGATATGTATACACCGTGGGGGAAGAACGTACTTTAGTATCGGATGGAAACCCCATTTACTTTGCACTGAAGCAGGTGGATATGAATGCCTATTTAGCTGATGGTGATGCAGAGGGGATGCAGGCCAGTGGGAAGCTGTTGGTTCTGGAAGATGGCACAAAGGTGGCGCTAATCAAGGTTCTGAAAACCATGGCCTTTGTGGATGTGTTGGATGGAGACTATGCTGGCGAGACAGGCTATGTGGAATTGCCCTCTTTGCAATGAGAGCCCTAAACAACCTAAAACACCTGTGGCATGGATTTTTGCAGGGGGAGGACGCATGAGTTTAACGACAGGCGAAAAAATAGTACTGGTATTATCGGGGACATTTGCAGTGGTGCCGCTTATGCTGCTTATGTTTTTGCCCCAAAACAGCCTTTTTACAATGCCGCTGGCACTAGAAATTTTGCTGTATGTGGCCATTGGCACATTTTTTTTGCTTTTTATAAAATTTCGGCAAGAGTTGAAGCTTTCGCTTGTTTTTATGTGGGTCTTGTGCGGTTTTTTTATTCTTTCTATTGTTCTATTTACGCTTGCCAGCTGGACAAAGATATAGTGTAATAAAACAGAGATCAACTAATGCCGAAGACACATCAATTTAGCTAAGAGCAATATGCGTAGGAAAAGCATCATTGCAAGAGACTGTATTATTTGATTGCGATGATTAAAACAGACTTAATTTACTCTTCTCTATTCATGTTTTTTGAAATAATATTCGTTATCAGATAAAAGGCATATTATATTACGTCCTGTTTTATACCTAGATATTCCTTGCAATAGTAGCAACCCTAACGCACTTCCTAAACAATTCATAATAACATCATCAATGTCAGAAGACCTAGAGGATGCTAATCTTGACATAACCAACATCAGTTGAGCAAACTCAATAGATAGGCTAAAGACTAGAGCTATTAGCATTGTTTTTTTCCATCCTTGCAGCTTAGGGTACAAGATTCCTAAGAAAAATCCGAATGGAACAAAGAGCAGCACATTTCCTAAAAAGTTCATCCAAAATAATTTTATATATATGCTCGCGTTTTCATTTTGCATCAGATTAAAAAAATCTGAAAATATCCGGAATGGTACTACATTAACCATGGGCTGTGCATCATCACGATATCCAATAAATACTGGCAATAATGTTATGGACAGTAGGGCAACAATATAAAACATAAAGAAAGCCTGCGCCGCATATCTTAATTTGTTCATTTTAATACACTTCGCTTTGGCTCTATAGAATTTTATTAGAATACAACATACGCATATTGCTAGAGAAATTGCAATTGTAAAGCTGGTTTGTTCATTCATAATCTGCAAGTCTTTTCTGAAAGAGTATTATTTTATTTTAGCTGTTTGGGTATTTTGATTTTAAGTATATCAGACGCAATTGACTCGGTAAAGATCTATTTGCGAAAATTATTTTTATTCTGCATCAAATGGCACTTTTTCAGTTTTTTTGGGAGTATCATTATAAAAAAAGCCGGTGGCAGTTGCCACCGGCTTTTTGTTTCGTATTGTTTTATTTTTGGTCGGCCAAAGATTTGTAGTATTCGTAGCGTTCTTTCGCATCTTCTTCAGATTGCGGGAACAGCTTTTCTGCAGCATCCGGGAAGAGCTGTTGCAGCGTACGATAACGTGTTTCGCTGGTAATAAACTCTTGATAGCTTGCTGTGGGTTCCTTGGAATCCAAAGTGAAAGGATTTTTGCCCTCTGCCTTCAGCTCTGGGTTAAACCGGTACAGATGCCAGTATCCCGCTTCCACTGCACGTTTCATCTCTAGTTGGGTTTTGCCCATGTTAATGCCGTGGTTGATGCAGGGTGCGTATGCAATAATCAACGAAGGTCCATCGTATTTCTCGGCTTCTATCATTGCTTTCAGCAGTTGGCCTTGGTTTGCGCCCATTGCAACAGATGCCACATACACATATCCATAAGTCATAGCCATTGCGCCTAGGTCTTTTTTCTTCACGCGCTTGCCTGCAGCTGCAAATTTTGCCACGGAACCTGTGGGAGTTGCCTTGCTGGACTGACCGCCTGTATTGGAATAAACTTCTGTATCCATTACCAACACATTCACGTTCTCGCCAGAAGCCAATACATGATCCAAACCGCCGTAGCCAATGTCGTATGCCCAACCATCGCCACCAAAAATCCATACAGATTTTTTTACAAACAGGTCTTTTTGATCCAAAATAGTTTTGTAGCAATCACACTTGCCCTGTGCAGCCTGTAGTGCTGCTTCCAAATTTGCGGAAGCTACTTTAGAAGCATCGCCATCTTCGGCATCTGCCAGCCATTGTTTCATAGCAGCAGTTGCTGCTTCATCTTTGTTTGCATCCACCGCTGCTTGCACCAAGCTTTTCAGTGCTTTTCTGCGTGTTGTAAATGCTAGGTTCATGCCATAGCCAAACTCTGCATTGTCTTCAAACAAGGAGTTTGCCCATGCGGGGCCGTGGCCTGCATCGTTTACGGTGTAGGGGCAGGTAGGTGCGCTGCCGCCATAAATGGAGGAACAACCAGTGGCGTTGGCTATAGACATTCTGTCACCAAACAGCTGTGTTACCAGCTTCACATAAGGTGTTTCGCCGCAACCTGCGCACGCACCAGAGAACTCGAACAGTGGCTTCAGGTACTGGCTTTCGGGAACCAGATGTTTTTTCAGTTCCACTTTGGGCTCTGGCAATGCTGCTGCAAATTCCCAGTTGTCATTTTGTGCTTTCACCTGCTCGGCCAAAGGTTTCAGAACCAAAGCCTTTTCTTTTGCCGGGCATACCTGCGCGCAGTTTCCGCAACCGGTGCAATCCAATGTGGAAACCTGTATACGGTACTGATAGCCATCTTTACCACGTGCTTCGCGTGTTTCAAAGCTGGCAGGTGCTTTTTTCATATCCGCTTCCGATACAAGGAAGGGGCGGATGGCGGCATGTGGGCATACATAAGAGCATTGGTTACACATAATGCACTTGTCTTTTTGCCATTCCGGTACATTTACCGCAATGCCGCGTTTCTCGAATTTTGTAGTACCGGTGGGCACTACGCCAGATGGATCGAATGCGGATACAGGCAGATCGTCGCCTTTCTGTATCAATATAGGATGAATGACATCGCAGAAGTAATCATTTTTGGGCATCGCCACGCAAGCGCCGCCTTCGGTGGTGGTTGCCCAGCTTTCTGGGTAGTTCACCTGCTGTACTGCCATACCAGCATCCACAGCTTGGTTGTTCATGTCCACAATCTTTTGGCCTTTTTTGCCGTAGGATTTTACAATTGCCTGCTTCATATAGTCAATGGCATCGGCTTCGGGAATGATGTTTGCAATTTTGAAGAATGCAGACTGCATTACCATGTTAATTCTGCCGCCCAGACCAATATCGCCCGCAATTTTAATTGCGTCGATGTTGTAGAATTTCAAATGCTTTTGTGCAATTTCGTTTTTCAGCACAGCGGGCAGTTCCGCTTCCATTTCTTCCAAAGTCCATGGGGAATTCAGCAGGAAGGTGCCGCCGTCTTTTACGCCAGCCAGCATATCGTAACGTGTTACGTAAGAGGGATTGTGGCAGGCCACCATGTTTGGCTCGGTAATTAAGTATGCCGACTGTATGGGCGTTTGACCAAAGCGCAAGTGCGATATGGTAATACCACCAGATTTTTTAGAGTCGTAGGAGAAATACCCCTGCGCATACATATCGGTATGGTCACCAATAATTTTGATAGAGTTTTTGTTTGCGCCTACAGTACCATCTGCGCCAAGGCCGTAGAACTTAGCCGAGAATGTACCTTCGGGGGAAGAATCTATAATATCCTTTACTTCCAAAGAAGTGTGAGACACGTCATCTACAATGCCCACCGTAAAGTGATTTTTCTTTTCGCTCTTCATGTTTTCGTATACGGCTTTTACCATAGAAGGTGTGAATTCTTTAGAACCCAAGCCATAACGGCCAGCCAATACAGAAACCTGCCTGCCAGCTTCAAACAATGCGGTAACCACATCTTCATACAGTGGCTCGCCCAGGCTGCCCGGCTCTTTTGTGCGGTCTAGCACGGTAATGTTTTTTGCACTGGCGGGAATGGCACCTACAAATGCAGATGCATCG
This sequence comes from uncultured Christensenella sp., assembly GCA_964592125.1. Lineage (GTDB taxonomy): Bacteria > Bacillota > Clostridia > Christensenellales > Christensenellaceae > UBA5399. Next base: position 23,517 of record CAZQBV010000002.1, on the reverse strand, counting down.
AAGGGGCGATACAGGCGCACTTTTAGCACACCATATTTTTGACCGTTTTTGTTCAGATAGTTGATGGCTTCTTCGCATACGTCTGCGCCAGAACCCATGATTACAATTACTTCTTCAGCATCGGGTGCGCCAACATAATCAAACAGGTGATACTGCCTGCCAAATGTTTTAGCAAACTGGTTCATGGTATCTTGCACAATGCCGGGGGTAGCGGTGTAATAGTTGTTTGCACCTTCCCTGTTTTGGAAATAAATATCCGGATTTTGTGCTGTGCCCTGTTGGTGCGGGTGCTCTGGGTTCATGGCACGCTTGCGGAAAGCTGCCACAGCATCCATATCCATTAGTGAAGCCAGCTTGTCATACTCCAACATTTCTATTTTAGAAACTTCGTGAGAAGTACGGAAGCCATCGAAGAAATGTACAAAAGGAACTTTGGCTTTCAAAGTGGCAAGATGTGCAATTGCCGCCAGATCCATTACTTCCTGTACGGAAGCGGAAGCCAGCATTGCAAAACCAGTTTGGCGTGCTGCCATTACATCGGCATGGTCGCCAAAGATGGAAAGTGCATGTGCTGCAAGTGCGCGTGCCGTAACGTGAAATACGGAGGGCAACAGCTCGCCAGATATTTTATACATATTGGGTATCATAAGCAACAGACCCTGAGACGCTGTAAAGGTAGACGTAAATGCGCCTGCCGCTAAAGAGCCATGCACAGCACCTGCCGCGCCAGCCTCGCTTTGCAGTTCCGAAATGTGCATGGTTTGGCCAAAAATGTTCTTTCTGCCCATTGCAGCCCATTCGTCACAGCTTTCGGCCATGGGAGAAGAGGGAGTGATAGGGTAAATCGCTCCCACGTCGGAAAATGCATACGCGACGTGTGCGGCAGCGGTATTACCATCAATTGTTTGTTTTGCCATTGGTTATAGACCTCCTAAATGATATATAAATTAAAGAATAGATACTGAATCATTGCTCAAACATATTCATTATATAATGACAGAAGCACAATTGCAAACGTGAAAATTGCGGTTTCTTGCATCTTTTGGTGAATATAAAAATTATTTTTGGCTATTGCCGCATTTTAGTAATAAACAGAATTTTTTTTAGAGTGCGAAAAACTGTGGACATGTGAAGAATCAACTTGGGATTGCGCCCAGAAAAGCAAAGGAATTGCCACCGGCTGTTTGTTTATGTTAAGGATAGTGCAAAAAAGCTGTTCATAAAAAATTTACACTTGGTTTTTTATGGTATATTGAAAAACGTTGATTTTCCGCATGGAAACTAGCGCAACAAAAAGTTTGGTTGCACTTTTGGTGATAAAAGATCATTTTAAAAAAGTTTGCATAAGCGTAAGAATTTACATATACTATTATTAGCTGTTAGCAATAGACAACAGTAGCGAGACAAGTAAATTATGTATTTATAGAAAATAACAAGCAAAAGATTGCTTGTATATGGCGTAAACAGTAAAATATGCCGGAGGAGAACATTGACACTAAATGAACTGAAACCCGGGCAAAGCAGCTATGTAAAGGCAGTAAACGGGCAGGGGGCGCTACGGCGGCGCTTGCTGGAAATGGGTCTTACCCCGGGCACAAAAATAACAGTGCAAAAAATGGCGCCTATGGGCGACCCCATGGAAATACGCTTGCGTGGCTATCATCTTACGTTGCGTAAGGAGGATGCGCGCAATATAGACATCCGGGAAAGTGAGGACGAGGATGCATAAGCTTTTAGTGGCGCTAGTGGGGAACCAAAACTGTGGAAAAACAACTCTATTTAACCAACTGACAGGGCGCAACCAGCGCGTGGGGAATTTTCCCGGTGTTACGGTGGAACACAAGGAAGGGCAAATTCGCTCTAGCAAAAACATTACGCTGGTAGACCTGCCGGGTATTTATTCGTTATCGCCCTACACTTCGGAAGAAATCGTTTCTCGCGATTTCATTTTGGGCAGCCATCCGGATGCCATACTGAACATTGTGGATGCAACCAACCTGCAACGCAACCTGTACCTTACTTTGCAATTGATAGAGCTGGGTAAACCGATGGTGATTGCGCTGAATATGATGGATGAAGTGAAGGCGAATGATACCCATATAGATATTGAAAAGTTGAGTGCAGAGCTGGGGGTGCCGGTGGTGCCAATTTCAGCTTCTAAAAATCAGGGGTTGGAGGACTTGATGGAAACGCTGGAGCGCACTGCAAACGGCAAACAAGCCCCCATGAAATACGACTTTTGCGAGGGGCCGGTGCATCGTGCATTGCATGCGGCCGCCCATTTGATTGAAGATCATGCGAAAAATGTGGGGGTTAGCCCACGTTTTGCCGCATCCAAACTGTTGGAAGGTGATGAACCGCTGGAAGCAGCACTGCATATGTCGGAATCGGACAAAGATATTTTGCAGCATATTATAGCCCAAATGGAAGAGGAAACCGGGCTGGACAGGGAAGCGGCGCTGATAGATATGCGCTATAAATTTATAGAGAAGCTATATGATATCAGTGTGGTGCATTCCAAAAAGGCAAAGAATGGTACATTCTCGATGCGTTTGGACAAGGTGCTTACGCACAAAATTTGGGCAATGCCAATCTTTGTGGGCATTATGATACTCATTTTCTACCTTACATTCGAATCTGTTGGTGGCTTTTTATCGGATGCACTGGCGGCGGGCATACACAATTTGTCGCTGCTGGTGGATTCCGGCCTAACGGCGGCAGGGGTTTCGGACTGGATGCACTCGTTTGTGATAGATGGTATTTTTAATGGTGTGGGCATTGTGCTTGGCTTTTTGCCGTTGATTACCATATTGTTTTTTCTGTTGTCCATTCTGGAGGATAGCGGCTATATGGCACGTGTGGCATTTGTAATGGACAGCTTGCTGCGAAAAATTGGCTTGTCTGGGCGGTCGTTTGTGCCCATGCTAATTGGGTTTGGGTGCAGTGTACCTGCCATTATGTCTACACGCACACTTTCTGGGGATAGGGATAGAAAGCTAACGATACTTATCACCCCCTTTATGTCCTGCGGGGCAAAGGTGCCAATCTACGCAATGTTTGCAGCGGCATTTTTTGTGAAATATCAGGCGTTGGTTATGACATCTATGTATTTATTGGGGATAGCAGTGGCGGTGGCAAGTGGGCTGATGTTGAAAAACACTTTTTTCAAGGGCAACCCCGTGCCCTTTGTGCTGGAACTGCCCGCTTACCGCATGCCCTCGCTTAAAACAGTGCTGATGCTGGTGTGGGAGCGCGCCAAAGACTTTATTGTGCGTGCCTTTACCATTATATTTATTGCCAGCATCATCATATGGTTTTTGCAATCTTACAGCCTTACTTTCCACTTTGTTACAGATAATTCCCAAAGCATTTTAGCAGAAATTGGGCGCTTGATTGCACCCGTATTTGCGCCGTTGGGTTTTGGCAACTGGCAAAGCACCACCGCGCTGATTGCAGGTTTGACCGCCAAAGAGACGGTTATCTCTACACTGTCGGTATTGGTGGGCGGGGGGCAAAGCTTGGCTGCGCTGTTCACCCCGCTTTCTGCCTATTCGTTTATGGCATTCACATTGCTGTATATGCCCTGTGTTGCTGCTATGGCTGCCACGCGAAGAGAGTTGGGAAGCACCAAACACGCGGTGTTAGCCATGCTGTATCAAACGGGCGTGGCCTGGGTGGTGGCATTTTTGATTTATCAGGTGGGTTCTCTTTTGCTAAGGGTGTAATATATGATTGTAGAAATTCTGATTATAATAGGTGTGGCAGTGGCGGCGTTCTTTGCCATTCGTTATATTGTGCGCGAACACAAGCGCCACGGCTGCGTGGGTTGCAGCATGGCAAAACAGTGTGGGCACAACTGGGAAAAATGCCCCAAAACAAAGCAAGATCCCCTGGGGAAAAAATGATGCGCCTATCTTTATTGCGGTGGTTGTGGTGGATTGCAAGAACCACAAGGGGTATAGCCCTGCGCGATTGCTTTGGAAAGGGTAATTTCACTTTTGTTTTTTTGTATGAACCGACAATCTGCCACATGATACTTGGTTCCAGAACCAGTTACATAAACAATTGTAGAATCGGAAGTCGCAGTTTCTTTGTCTTTATTTGCAGAAACTGAGGGCGTGGGTTTTGCGGCAGCTTGCGCAATGGCCAAAGAGGCTTTTAGCTGCTTGTTCTCGTTCAGCGCCACTGCCAAAGCATCGGCCTGTTGTTCCACTTCGCCCATTTTTTCGGTTAGCCGAAGTTGCAGTGCATCTCGCTCGGCAAGAAGTGTGCTGTATTCCTGTTGAGAGACACTGGTGGCGCAACCCGCAAGTGTGAAACACAGCAATAGCAAAAAGCATAAAAGAATTGTATTCTTCACAACAATACCTCAAATTATGTAATGTATTCTATAGTATAGCACAGAAAAATATGATTTGGATATACCTGTTGCAAGGCCTTGTACACAGGCATTTATTGTAGGTTGAAGTGCCGATATACTGCCATATGTTACAGAAAATTCATTTTTTAAGCTACAAACTTCTTGGTTTTATGATATAATTCCGTATAGATATTTGGAGAATAGGGGCAATGGCATTTTGCGGCATAGTATGTTGCACCGCAGTGTGTAGGTGTGCCGGCTAAAGGAAAGGCGAGGAATTTGTGGGTTTTTTAAGGAATAAACCACTTGTTATTACAGTTGTTGTTGTAATTATATTGATTTTTTTAATGATGGCTACCGCCTCTTCCAATACTGTGTCGCGTCCGACAACGGTGGCAGGCAGTGCCTTTGTGCCGCTGCAACGCTTTTTTTATCAAGTATCGGATGGTATTGTGGGTTTCTTTTCCGGTGTGGGTGCAGAGTATCAAACGGAAAACGAGAAGTTGACCAGTGAAGTAAATGAATACAAAACAAAGCTGATGAAATATGACGAGTTGGTTGCAGAAAACCAGCGCCTAGCTGCCGCTTTGGAATACAAACAAAACAATCAGAGTCAGGAACTGAAAATGGCAAAAGTGATTGGAAAAGAACCGGGCAATTGGTTTCAAGTATTTACCATAGATTTGGGCAGTAAAGATGGCATAAAGGAAAACATGTCTGTTATTACTCCAGATGGCCTAGTGGGTCGGGTGGAAGAAGTGGGGCTGAACTGGTCCAAAGTAATGGCAATTATAGATGGCCGAAGCAAGGTTTCGTCTATTATGGAGCGAACACGAGATGTGGGCGTGGCGGCAGGTGCCATTGAAACAGATGCACTTTCGGCAATGCTTTCTATGAGCTACTTACCTTTGGATTCAGATATTGTAGAGGGTGATATTGTTGTTACTTCCGGTCTAGACAATCTTTTTCCAAAAGGATTGGTAATAGGTAAGGTGGCGAAAACGGATGCGGATACAGGAGGGGCAAAAATCAAAATAAAGCCCAATGTGGACTTCCGCCGCTTGGAAGAAGTGATGGTGGTGGTACACTCGGAGGATACTTCTGTGGTGGTAAGCCAGGGCATTGCAGATGAACAGGCGGTGGCCGAGCCATTGAATGACGAAGTGCAAGATACTTCTACCAATACCACCGGGCAGGAGTAGAGGCATATGCGGTATTTTGTCCTCATCTTAATGGGAGTATTCGGCACATTGCTAAGTGGCTCTTTTGTAACGGGGCTGAACATTGCAGGGATTCAGGTGGACATTGTTCTGCTAATGGTTATTTCGCTTGCATTGGTGGATAAAACCACAATGCCCATACTGTTTGCGGCATGTGCCGGTTTGTTTATGGATATTTTGTATTCTACCGTGTTGGGCGTTTATGCGTTCAGTTATACTATGGTGGCGGCAGCGGTACTGATGCTGTTTCGGAAAACAATTCGTTTTAATATACTATCTCTCTTTTTGGCGGGAGCTGGGGGTTATCTTTTAAAAGAGATCATAATGGGAACACTGGTGTATATTCTGGGGGGGCGTTTCAACACAGCACTGATGATGGTACGCTATATCTTGCCCGCAGCGGCGTTGTCGGGAGTGCTACTACTGTTGGCATACTGGCTGATGTTGCAATTGTTTAGGGTAAGCTGGATGAAGCCGCGCCGTGGGCGCAGTATGGATGAACTTTAGAGGTAACAGATGTTAAAAAAATTAAGAACAAGATTTATTGCTTGCTTTGTTATCATTGCGTTTGTGTTTGTGATTGTAGGTGTGCAACTGGTTAACCTAACAATGGCACAAAGCGATACACTTACCACACAATCGGAAGACCGCACAGTGAGAAAGCTTACATTAAAGGGTTCGCGTGGGCAAATATTGGACAACACAGGCATACCGCTGGCCTATGACCAAAGCAGCTACAATGTAGAGTTTACACGCGATCCATCCAAGAATACCACCACAGACAGGGCATACTACACCGATATCCTCATTCAGGCGATTCAAATGATAGAAGAAAATGATGGCACGGTGATAGATTCATTTTCCATTGTTCGAAAGGACGATGGTTCTTTTGCTTTTGATTTTGGACTAAATGCAGCAGAATTTCCCGAAGAAGTGGCGGAGCGTGAGGCGAATTGGCGTTCCAATATGTTTGTGAATAGCGAAGCTGCTATAGATGTGATATACAGAGATTTGCGCAATCGGTACCGTATTCCCGAAGAATACACATACGAGCAGGCACGCCCGTTGCTTTCCATTTGGCAGGAGGTGCAGCTTTCCAGCTTTCGTGCATATGTGCCCATAGTAATTGCTAAAAATGTGCCGATGGAAACGGTTGCTATTGTAGAGGCAAACTCGGTCAATTTGGATGGCATTGGCATTGCGGAAAGCTCTACCCGGGTGTACCCCAAAGATGATGTGGCGGCGCACATAGTTGGCTATATGGGTAAAATGGTGGATGCAACCGTTGTGGCAGATATGGCACAAAAGGGATATTCGCAAGATGATAAAATAGGCATTACCGGAATAGAGAACACGCAGGAGGTCTTTCTTACCGGAAACTCTAAAGAGCGTCAGGGCAGTCGAGAGGTGGAGGTAAACAGCCGCGGGAAAATCATTCAAGAGCTTTCCTACACGCCGCCCACTGCAGGCGACAATGTTATGCTTACCATCAATTTGGATTTGCAGATGGCGCTGGAAAAAGCGCTGGAAAAAAACGTGAAAAAAGTGTACCAGATTCAGCTGGATACCTACTATGAAAACCCTCAAAAGTATGATGAAAAAAAATCATTGCAAAAGCGTAAGGGCGAGACAACGCTGGACAAAATGAACCTTGCAAAATCTGGCGCGGCGGTTGTGATGAATGTGAAAACGGGTGAAGTGTTGGCCATGGCCAGCTACCCAAGCTACGATATCAACCTGTTTGAGGGGGGGATTTCCACTGCGGATTTTGAAGCGCTTAGCACGGATCCTGCCTCTCCACTGTTCAACAAAGCCATTGCCAGCAAAGGCATTCCCGGCTCCATCTTCAAAATGGTAACGGCAATGGCAGGACTAATGGAAGGTGCAATTACAAAGGATACGATTATCAATGATGAGGGAGAATATATAAAGGGTGTGGCGGAAGGCTATACCGGCCGTATACCTGCTTGCTGGGCATACCCCGACACCTATCACGACCATCAGAACGACCAAACGCTTACGGCTGCGTTGGCTCGAAGTTGTAACTACTTTTTTTTCGAGGTAGCCAATCGTGTGGGAATAGATAAACTGGTGGACTGGAGCGACCGATTTGGCCTAATGACCAAAACAAATATAGAACTAACCGGTGAGCAAACCGGACAGGTGGGAAACCAGAGTGTACTGTATGACCCGGAAAAGCCGATTGGAGAGCAAAAAACAGACCACCCCAAAATGGTGCGAAACCAAATTGCCGGATATTTGAAAAACTATGGTGAGGAACGTAATGTGCAGTACGACAAAAAGCTGCTGGACGAAACGGCGGATGCGCTGGTGGAGCTTGTTTCGTTGAACAAGCGTGCGTTGGGGCCGGAAATTCGTGCCATTCTTTCCGAGAAAATGGAAATACCAGAGACCATTGCAAAGAAAAATGGTTGGGATAGTGACATCAATGTGTCTTTGCAATATTTGATGTGGAGCACTACACGAACTGTATTGACCGGAATCGGAACGGATATAACAGCTGTTACGCCTATCGCTGTGGCGCGCTATATCTCTGCATTGGTAAATGGAGGCTATGTATACGATGCGCACATTGTGGATAGCATTGTGGATGCCAACGGCAATGTGGTAAAGGATATAGAGCCAGAGCTTTGGAGCAAAATAGACGCGCCGCAGGAATATTTTGACCTGATCAAACAGGGCATGAAGGAAGTGGTTTCGGCAGAGGATCGCGGTAGTACGGCAAGCAAGGATTTTAAAGAGTGGAAGTACAAGGATGTAATAGGTGGAAAAACGGGCACGGGTAAAGTGTCTGAAGATGTTGATCTGGAAAACAACGCATGGTTCGTAGCGTTTGCCCCCTTTGATGACCCTGAAATTGCGGTGGTGTCGTACATTCCCAACGGTAAGGGCGGCAACTATGCCATAGATACCGTAAAAGATATTATAGAATACTACCTAGATGGTAAAATGGCACAGCCATCCAGCGTAGTGCCCACAGCAAACTCGCTATTGAAAGAAAATGTGGCACCAGAGTCGGCGTTGCCCACTGCCACAAAACCGGAAGAACCGGTGAGTGCCACGGAATAATTGCCAGAAAAACCGCTTGGAATAGCTATTTTAAAGTAAAAAAGCGTGGATGCTTTGCCTGTGAATATGAATGCAATGGGACGTGGCTGTTTGTAAAAACCTGTCTGCTTGCTAAGGCAACTGAAATCTTGTATAATATATAGGTGTTTATCTGCGCGGATATGCGCAATGGGGTTGGAGGAAAGCAATTGCAGAGCAATGTAACAATCAAGGGGAAAGAGAATGGCCTTGAAATAAAGCTGAGTGAAAAATCGACATATCCAATGTTGAGAACAGAATTGTTGGAAAAGCTGGAAAGCAATAAGCGCTTTTTCAATGGAAGCCAAACCAAGGTGGTCATTCGCGGCAAATCCTTGTCTGAAGCGCAGCGCAAGGAAATTAAGCGTGTGTTTGCTATGGATTATGGCATAAGCGATGTGATGTATGGCGACGAGGCAGACCTTTTACGAGAGGTGGAACTTAGCATAGAATCTGCGGGGAAGTTGCCTGCCAAGCAAAAACCGCAGGAAAACGATCAACTGGAAGTGGAGCTGGTATCCAATGCGTATTTTGATGCGCAGTCGGTATTTATAAACAGCACAGTGCGCAGTGGCCAACGGATAGAAAGTGAAGGCGATATTGTAATTATTGGGGATGTAAACCCGGGTGCGGAAGTGATTGCGGGGGGCAGCATTGCCGTGTTTGGAAAGCTGAGAGGCTTGGCACATGCAGGTTGTTCTGGCAGAAAAGATGTGTGTGTGGCCGCCATCCACATGTATCCCAAGCAACTTCGTATTTCCGGCAGAGTGGTTACCTTCCCCAACACTGGCGAGGATTCAGGGCAGGCGGAAGTGGCGGAATTGATTGGCGGCAAAGTGGTCATTCGCCCCATAACGGCAAGATAATGCAGTGTGCCGGGGGGAAGTAAAGTACAGTTTGTGTTTTGTGCAAACTAGGGGAATTGTTTACAAAAAAGAATGTATGGGAATTTGGTAGGCAAGGATGTGCCAATGCTTGGCACAGGGTGAGGAGTATCTATGGAAAACGTGATTGTAATTACATCTGGCAAAGGTGGTGTGGGAAAAACCACATCTACAGCAAATTTGGGTACAGGCCTAGCCATGGCGGGTAAAAAAGTGGTGCTGGTGGATACGGATATTGGGCTGCGGAATTTGGACGTGGTGTTGGGGCTGGAAAACAGAATTGTTTACGATTTGGTGGATGTGGTGGAAAAAACCTGCAAACTGAAGCAGGCATTGATTCGGGACAAACGCTACGACGGGCTGTACTTGCTGCCGGCGGCGCAAACACGCAACAAAATGGCAGTTTCGCCAGAGCAAATGGTAACTCTGGTGCAAGAGCTGGAAGAAGAATTTGACTACGTACTAATAGATTGCCCGGCTGGAATAGAGCGTGGGTTTAAAAATGCTGTGGCGGGTGCAAAATCGGCAATTGTGGTCACAGTGCCGGAGGTATCCTCTGTACGGGATGCAGATAGAATTATTGGCCTGCTGTCCTCCAACGGCATAGAGGATGTTCGCCTACTGATTAACAGGCTGCGCCCAGAGCTGGTGAAGAAGGGCGATATGTTGGCTATAGATGATACGCTGGAAATATTGGGTATTGACTTAATTGGTGTAATACCTGAAGACGAGAAAATTTTCCGATCCTCCAATTTGGGTGAACCAGTGGTTACGGATGATACTTCGCTTTCGGGCAAGGCATATCGCAATGTAACTAAAAGAATAATGGGCGAAGACGTTCCCATGATGAACCTGGATCAGGGCACCAGCTTTTTTAGCAAATTGAAAAAGCTGTTCTCCAAATAGAGGAAAGAGAGGGTTCAAAGCAATGGGTTGGTTGTTTGGAAAAAAGAAAAAAAGCAGTCAGGTGGCAAAAGACCGCCTGAAGCTGGTATTGATATACGACAGAGCAGGCACTACCAAGAACGATGACATGATAGAGATGATGAAGCGTGACATTATGAAAGTGATCTCTAAATATGTGGAAATAGATGAACGGGAATTTGAAATGGATTTCAAGAATGTGCAAGGAGAAGAAAATGGTATTTCTTCACAATTGGTTGCAAACATTCCCATAAAAAAAATAAAGCAAATGGTGAAAAATACTGGAAAATAAGTATGGTTTCCGAAATGAGGGGTTGTTTCAGGGAAGTGTAAAAAGTTGCGCTTCCATTGGCGTGGGCAGCCCTTTTTTGTACGAACGAATGGGGGAGACGCAGGCACAGTGCCAAGCGCGGCTAATTTAACTGAATGAGTGCAAAGGAGACAAATGAAACCCAAACTACTAAATAAACATATGTGGAAGTATGTGGACTGGTTCCTTGTGGCGGTAATCTGCCTGTTGGTTGGCTTTGGATTGCTATCTATGATAAATGCAACAGCAGATCCATTCACTGGCGATGAACAAGGTATTGCTGGCACATTGGCGAACTTAGATCTTAGCTTTGCCCTGCGCCAAGTGCTGTTCTTTGCAATTGGCTGTGTTGCGATTTTCTTTATTATGCTGGTGGACTATACTGTAATACAAAAAATCACAGAATACATTTACTGGGGCTGCATTCTTTTTCTGGTACTGGTGCTGATTTTTGGCTCTACCAACAAGGGCGCAACCGGCTGGTTTATGGTGGGCAGCTTTGGCCTACAACCTGCGGAATTTGCTAAAATTGGCGTGATATTGGCACTGGCCAAGGTACTGGCTATAAAAACGGAAGGACACGAGGAGGGCATTACAAAATTTAGGGATATCATTCCCGCACTGTGGCGCTTTTTGCTGCCCTTTGGCCTCATTGCTGCCCAGCCGGACTTCGGCACGGCGGTGGTGTATGCTGTTATCTTTATTATGATGCTGTTTATGGCAAAAACACATTGGAAAATCATTCTGATCCTTTTTGCCATTGCACTGGTAGCACTGTTGCTAGTATGGAATTTAGATTTTTTTCAGGCATACCAGCAAACACGATTGAAAGCATTTTTCGATCCGGCCAGCCAAAGTAGCGATTCGCTGATGCAGGTGAATCAGGCCAAGATGGCCATTGGCTCGGGTGGTATATTTGGCAAGGGCTTGTTTTCGCCGGGTGCGCTTTCTCAGCTTGGCTATGTGCCGGAAACGCACAACGATTTTATATTCGCCGCAACGGTGGAAACGTTTGGTATGGTAGGTGGCTTGGTGGTTCTGCTGCTGTACTTTGTGTTGATTGGGCGAACCATTATGCTGGCCATGCGTGCCAAGGATGATTTTGGCGCGTATATTATTATAGGTGTGGCGGCAATGACCCTGTTTCATGTGGTGGAGAATATTGGAATGAACGTGGGGGCTTTCCCTGTAACGGGTATTCCGTTGCCCTTCTTTAGCTATGGCGGTTCCAATATGCTGACAAATATGATAGCCTATGGTATTGTGCTAAGTGTAGATATGCGCCGCACGCGCTGGCCAATTGGCTAGAAAGATAGAAAAATAACACACAACAGAAAGAATATGATAAACAAATGATTTTAGATAAAGTGGAAAAACCCGCACGCTATACCGGCGGCGAACTGAACAGCATTGTAAAAAAAGACCCTCAGCTGAATTTTGCGCTATGCTTTCCCGATGTATACGAAGTGGGCATGAGCCACTTGGGCATTGGCATACTATACGAAGTGCTAAATAGCATGGAGGGTGTGTATGCCCAACGCGCGTTTTGCCCCTGGGTGGATATGATACGGGAAATGCGCGAGGCAGAGCAAGTGCTGTGTTCGCTGGAAACACAAATGCCACTACGTGAATTTGACATGGTGGGGTTCAATCTTTCTTATGAAATGTGTTATTCCAATGTGCTGGCTATGCTGGATTTGGCAGGCATTCCCCTACTGGCAAATCGGCGAACAGAAAATGACCCCATTGTTCTGGGGGGAGGGGCCTGCACAGTAAACCCCGAGCCACTGGCAGATTTTTTTGATCTGTTTGTCATTGGCGAAGGCGAGGAAGTAACTGTAGAGCTGTGCAAGCTATATAGGCAGCACAAACAGGGCGGTATGAATAGAGAGGTTTTTTTAGCGGCTGCCGCGAGGATAGAGGGGGTATATGTGCCCTCGCTATATGAAGTGGAATACAATTCAGATGGTACGGTTGCATCTATTCATGCAAATGAGGGTGCGCCCCAAAAAATAAGGCGGCGCTTTGTGACAGACTTTGAAAATGCGCCTACCCTTACCAGACCTGTGCTGCCCTATATCAACACGGTACACGACCGCTGTGTGTTGGAAATTATGCGTGGTTGCCCCAATGGTTGCAGGTTTTGCCAAGCGGGCTACTATACCCGCCCACTGCGGGAGCGCAGTGCCGAAAAGGTGATGAGCCACGCGCAAACGGTGATTGATGCCACCGGTTACGAGGAAATTTCGCTCTGCTCTCTTTCCTCGGGGGATCATTCGGAAGTGATTCCGCTGATAGATGGGCTGGTGGAGCGTTTCCGCGAAAAGAAGGTGTCGGTATCGCTGCCTTCACTGCGGGCAAACAACTTTCACTTTGCCAAGCAACTAACGCAGGTGCGTAAAACCGGCTTTACCTTTGCACCGGAGGCGGGTACGCAGCGCCTTAGGGATGTCATAAACAAAAATGTAACGCAGGAAGAAATACTGGAAACGGTACATCGTGCCTTTGGCAGTGGCGCAAGCACCATAAAGCTGTACTTTATGATTGGCTTGCCCACGGAGACTATGGAGGATTTGGACGGCATAGCAGAACTGGTGCGCGCCATTCGAGAAGTGTTCTACACCATACCAAAGCAGCAACGCGGGGGAAGCCTTTCCATTACGGTAAGCGCCTCCTGCTTTGTGCCAAAGCCCAGCACTCCCTTCCAGTGGGAGGCGCAGGACGATATGGAAACACTGCGCAAAAAACAGTTTTATTTGAAAGATAGGCTGAAACAAAAGGGTGTGCGTTTCAACTACCACGATGCCCAAACCAGCTTTTTAGAAGCGGTATTTGCCCGTGGCGACCGCAGGCTGGGGCAGGTGTTGCAGGCGGCCTATCAGAATGGTGCGCTGTTTGATGCGTGGCAGGAGCATTTTTCTTTTCAACACTATGAAGATGCGTTCCGCATTTGCGGTATAGATCCAACATTTTATGCCAATCGTAAACGCGATACCACAGAAGTATTGCCCTACGCACATATAGATCCTCTTATTTCCACGGTCTATCTTACTTACGAACGAGAAAAAGCATATAAAGTGGACACCACGCCAGAATGCAGGAAAAGCTGCTCGGGCTGTGGGCTGCAAGGAAAAGGATGCACGTTGAATACGGCAGGTGGGCAAATATGAAAATAGCCATTCAGTATGCACGGCAGGGGGCGGCAAGGTATATTTCGCATTTGGATATGCAACGAACATTTGCGCGGGCTATTCGGCGTGCCAATATAAATGCCCAATATTCTCAAGGGTTTAATCCACACATTGTTATGTCTTTTGCATCGCCTCTTTCGGTGGGGTATGCTACATTGGCAGATTATTTGGAAGTGGGTGTAGAGGATGGTATGGAACCTGCTGCCATGCGGGATGCGCTGAACCAAGTGCTGACTGCGGATATTAGGATTGTGGAGGTTTTTGTGCTGCCCGAAGGCAGAAAAAAGCTGATGTCGTTGAACCATAGCGCGGCCTACCGCATTACATTCGCACTTGAAAATGAACAGGAATATGATAAAATAAGTTGTGCGGCTGACAGATTGACCAAAGCCGAAACCTATCTTGCCCAAGACCGCAAGGGAAGAGAACTTGATATAGCGCCTTATATCCTGCAGCTGGAATGCAAAGATGGCGGTGTGGATACCACATTGCAAAACGCGGCAACGGGAGCGCTAAACCCAGCGGTTTTGGCAAATGCTTTGCTAAAAGAAGCCGGTTTGGAAGCGGACTATGCCATTTGCCGGGTGGAATGTTTTGCACTGGTGAATGGGGATGCAGTGCCCTTTACAGAGCTGGGAAATGCTATGGAAAAAGAGTGATTTATAGGCGGAACTGTGGGGGTAAACTGCCCCGGCATGTTGCGGGGCGGCAAAGCGCACTTGTTGCGAAGACCAGATTGAAAATGGAACAAACACGGAGAAACAATAGGCATGGCATACAGGCGTTAGAATGACGCATTGCGGTGCAAGTGATAAAGTTTTACATTTTTATATTTAAGGAGTTGGGCTAAAAAATGGTCAGAAAAATAATAGCCGACGTAAATCCGCACGAGGCGCGGGTCGCGCTGCTGGAAGACGGCAACCTGGTGGAAATTCAGGTGGAAATGCGTGGCAAGGAAAGATTGGTTGGCAATATATACAAGGGCAAGGTAGCCAATATACTGCCGGGGATGCAAGCTGCCTTTATAGATGTGGGGTTGGATAAAAACGCTTTTTTGTATGCGGGAGACATTCTTTCGGGGGAGCAAGACTTTGAGTTTGATGTGGATGCCGAGGGCGAGCAGATCAAGAAAAAGCTGGAGATACCCAATATAAAGGACGTTCTACGGCCGGGACAAGAAATAATTGTGCAGGTGTTGAAGCAGCCGGGCGGTGCAAAGGGCGCGCGTGTTACCACACACATTACGCTGCCGGGCAGGTTGCTGGTGCTGATGCCCACGGTGGATCATGTGGGTATTTCTCGCCGTATAGAGGATGAAGCAGAGCGCGAGCGTTTAAGGGAAATTGTGATGCGTGTAAAACCGCCGCATATGGGGGTGATACTGCGCACCGCAGCAGAGCATGCCACAGAAGAGGAAATAGAGGCCGAACTTACCTTTTATGCACGCTTGTGGGGCAGGGTATGCGACAAGGGCGATTTTCTTACAGCGCCCCGCTTGATACACACAGAGGAAAACCTCCTGTTTCGAACTGCACGCGATTTATTTACAGAAGATGTGGATGAGTTCGTAATTAACGACAAGGACTATTTTGAAAAAATAACAGCATTTGTGAATATTATTTCGCCGGGTATGGCGGAAAAACTGACCTTGTATGAGGGCAGAGACAATTTGTTTGACTATTATGGCATAGAGGACAAAATTGCCAAGGCGCTGGGGCGAAAAGTGTGGCTGAAAAATGGCTGCTATCTTGTGATAGACGAGACAGAGGCACTAACGGTGGTGGATGTAAACACCGGCAAATATATTGGCGAGGATAACCTGCAGGACACCATACTGAATGCCAACATAGAAGCGGCAGAGGAAATTGCCCGTCAGCTTAGGCTACGTGATATCAGTGGCATTATTATCATAGATTTTATTGATATGGAATGTGTGGAAAATAAGAAACTGGTAGTGGAAAAACTATCTGAAGCGCTGCGCCGAGACCGCACCAAATCCAACGTGCTGGGCATGACAGAGCTGGGGCTGGTGGAAATGACACGTAAAAAAATGCGGCGTATGCTTTCCAGCCTAACACAAACCACTTGCCCGGTTTGCAGCGGGCGTGGAACCATTTATAATTTGGATAGTATGGCGATGCGTGTGCGGCGAGAGGTAATTCGTTCTGTTACGGACGGCGGAAATCACAAGTATATTGTAGAGGTTTCGCCAGTGGTAGAAGAATATATTGTAAATAAGAACAATCAGAATCAGGCAATTTTGCCTGTGTATGAACATACGCAATTTTACATTAAAGGTGTGCCGGGCGTACATCCCGAGCACATAAAAATTACAGCCGCCAATGACAAGGATTTGCTGGGCGGTGCACAAATATTCTGCTAGCCGAAAGCTCTGTGAAGGAGCATCTTGACAGCGGATTGCTGATGTGCTAGTATATTTAATTGAGCCGCTCGCATAAGGTTTTTTTAACTTGCCCTATGGGGTAGACCGATTTGCGGCGAGACTGGAGTGAGGAGGGAAAAACATGTACGCTATTATTGAATCTGGTGGAAAGCAGTATAAAGCAGAAAAAGGCAAACTGATTAAAGTGGAAAAACTGGATGTGGAAGTGGGAAGCGAGGTTTCGTTTGATGCACTTTTAACAGCCAGTGGCAAAACCATAAAGGTTGGCAAACCTGTGTTGAAAGACGTTACCGTAAAAGGCAAAGTAGTTGCACACGATAAAGCCAAAAAAGTGATTGTGTTTAAGTACAAGCCAAAGAAAGACTACAGGAAAAAGCAAGGACACAGGCAGCCGTATACCAAAATTGAGATTACAGAGATTGCTACGGCATCTAAAGCCAAAGCTGCAGACGAAGAAACAGCGGCTGAATAAGGCCAAGACAAAGCGAGGTGTAAAATAGATGGCACATAAGAAAGGTGTAGGAAGCTCGCGAAATGGGCGGGATTCCGAGTCCAAAAGATTGGGCGTAAAGCGCGCCGACGGGCAGTATGTACTGGCCGGTAATATATTGGTTCGCCAAAGGGGAACAAAAATTCACCCAGGCATCAATGTGGGTCGCGGTGGGGATGACACACTGTTTGCTACTGAAAGCGGTATTGTAAAGTTCGAGCGCAAAGGCCGTGACAAAAAGCAAGTAAGTATTTACCCCAACTAAGAGAAATATGAAAAGGCATTGCGTGTGCAATGCCTTTTTTGTGCTGTTTTTCTATTGCGGATGCGCAGTATCATTCAAAAATTTTTCGTGTACCACATCGTACATGCCATAGGTGGTAATGCGTACTTCTGGAAGAACGGGAAGTGCAAAAAAGGACAGCCTTGTTAAAGGATCGCTGCGCTGTGAAAGACCCAGCCGGGAAAGTTCCTTTAAAAAAGCACGTTGTTTTTTCACCAGCACTTTATATGGCTCTGCAGAAAGAAGCCCTGCTATCGGCAGCGAAACCTGTGCCCGCACCTGCCCATCCACCACCAGCACATAACCTCCAGCTATTTCCTTTAGATGCTGTGCTGCAAGCAACATGTCTTCGTCGTTTGTGCCAATGATTACCATGTTGTGTGAATCGTGAGAAACGGTGGAGGCCAGCGCACCGCTGGTTAGCCCAAAGTTCTTTACAATGCCCACACCCACATTGCCTGTTGACTTATGCCGTTCCACCACAGCTATTTTGGCGTAATGCCCCTGCGCAATAAAGTGCCCATCTTTCTGTGGAACCTGCTCGTAGCTAAGCTTTGTGCTTAGCTGACCCAATGGCATCTCCATTACAGGCATGGGCTGGGAAACGGGAAGTGCAAAATGCTGTTTATGCAGTGGCGCAAAATTTACACTGTTGCCAGACAGCATTTCTCTTTTATCTATGGGCTGAACCTCTATATCCCGAATGTTTTTACCCGATACAAAAACATCTATGGGCTGAAAATCCACAAGATCTTCAAACAGCACCATGTCTGCATCGAAGCCCGGCGCAAGGGCACCTTTTCCGTACAGGCGGTAAGCGTTCGCAGCGTAGATGCTGGCCATTTTCACAGCTTCCACAGCAGGAATTCCGGCCTTTACTGCCATACGAGCATTGTGGTTGATATGACCGGTTTTTAATATGGAGTGTATACTTTTATCATCGGTACAAAACACAAAACGATCCCAAGGCAAACCACTTTTAGCAATCTTTTTCAGCAAACTGTTGATATTGTGTGCTGCCGAACCCACACGAAGCTGTATGCGCATACCCACACGCAATTTTTCCAGTATTTCT
The DNA here is from genome assembly GCA_964592125.1 of uncultured Christensenella sp. Classification (GTDB taxonomy): domain Bacteria; phylum Bacillota; class Clostridia; order Christensenellales; family Christensenellaceae; genus UBA5399. The sequence continues at coordinate 5,268 of CAZQBV010000002.1, read as the reverse complement.
TCAAATGTGACACATTCGTGGTCGGTACTGGCACCTGCAATTCTGTATGCATTCAAGTGGGAGCCGGTTAGCCCCGGTGCGTGCCCGTCTATATTTCTGCCTTCAAACAGCATAAGGCGGCTTAGGGTGTCCTCATCGGTATTCAGAACAGAGCTATAGTCCATCAATTCCCCCATGCCGTACACAGTGCCTTCCCAAATTAACTGAGAGGTTTCCTTTTCGCGAAAAATGGCGTTGTTTTGTTCGAAAGAAACACTGGGCACGCTAGAGGGGCACATGTAATAAATGCCCATTCCCGCGTGCTCGGATGCGCGGTTCATAAAACGCACGCCAGCCAAGCCCAGTACATTGGCAATCTCGTGTGGGTCGGCAATGGCAAATGTAGTGCCAAAGGGCATAGCCACCTTTGCAAATTCCCACGGCACCAGCATGGTACTTTCCACATGCATGTGCGTATCTATAAAGCCGGGGCACAAATATGCTCCTTTGCAATCGTAGGTATTTTCGCAATGGTATTGCCCCAGCCCAATGATGGTGTTTTCGAAAAGGGCAACATCGCAATACTGTATCTCGTTTGTAAATACATTCACCACGTTGGCATTTTTCAATACAAATGAAGGCATTTTATCCCGTGCTGCAATAATTCTATTCTTTAGCCATTTGCTATCCATGTATTGTCCCTTTCAGCACAAGCATCTGCAAAAAAATAGATCCAAGTAAATTTGCATGGTGCTTATTTTATAGTGTGTATTGTATTTTGTGTTTAGGCGGCCTGAGCCGCAGGTTCTTCCTCTCCTATCAGATAGCGCTGAATGAGAGCCGCAGCTTGCTTTGTACGTTCCTTTCCGAATGGAGATTGTAACCCTGCCGATTCCACAGACTCCACAAAACTGTAGTTTGCACTGCCTTGCAGAAGCTTCCAGTATAGCTGCACTGCCTTGGCTTTGTCGCTTTGCGCCAGTTCCCATATTTGCAACGCCACATCTATAGAGGTAGCGTAAGTTAACGTGTGGAATGGCGTTTCCGCCACCTGTGGGTTGGTAACCCAATCCAAATACAGGTTGGCATCTGTACCATACATTGCCCGAACTCCAAAATTTTCGTATTCTTCCTTTGCAATTTCATTTAGTTTATCCACTGTTAGGGACTGAGGATCTTCGTACACTTGCATTTCTATTGCGGTAAAATAGGGCTGATATACCATAGTGGAAAACGATGAAAAAAATAAGTCGTGCTGCATTTCATTTCCCTTATTTGTACCCAAATAAGCAGAGTAGTAATCTGAAAACAGCAACTCCAGCGCCTGCGAAAAAATCTCTGCACGATCCATTTGGCTGGGATTGCCCCACATAGTGGTGTAGTCGTCATTAAAATGGCCAAATTCATGCACAAAGGTTTCCACACTGTTTTGGTCACCAGTGTAGGACATTAGTATGAAGGGTGCCTCGTAGTTCTTGATATAAGATGTGCTAGCGCCAGGCTCTTTTTTTGCATTTGGCTGGTAGCTGTAGAGCTGGTACGTTTGCATGGCATCCCAGGAATTTAAAAAATCAGGGGATAGGTCGTAAAGTACATCGCGTGCCATATTTGTAAATGCATCAAAGCTAATATTTACCTGTGGCAGATAGTGAACACTGGTGCTGTTTGCCTGAAGATAGGCGGGCACCACTTCTGCCTGAAGATCTGCCAGAAAGATGCGCACCATAGCAGGTGTATATCCGCCCATATCCTCGGAAAAATGCATCTCTATATAGTTTTCAAATCCCAGTTTTTTTGCAATGCTGTCCCTCAATTGCACTATTTCCAAATACACTTCGCACAGCTTGGGGTTGTATGCCGTTAGCCACGCCTCCATAGCATCCAGATAAGAGCGATACTCTAGCTGCTGTATTTCTACATAGCTTAGTTCCTTTCCCTTGTAAACGATGGTTCCTTTTAGAAGCAAATCCGAATATTGCTGAAGCAAATCCGTTTCTTGCTGGAATAAAGGTCTTGTAACTTCTGTTACAAAATCAATTTCGGGCATTCCTTGAAAAAAGTCTGATTGCCAGCCTTCCACTTCCTGCCGCAATGGGGATTCGTACAGGTAACGTAAAAGAGATTGAGAGGCACCTTGCATGGCAACTGAGCCATTGCGAAGAACGGTGTCCTCTTCCTGCCAATAGGCATCGTTGATGTCCATGCGGGTGTGTATATCGGCAAGGGCAGACATCGTGATAAAGTTGTAAAACAGTGCCTCAAATTCTTCCAACAGTGGTTGTACTTTGGAAAAATCCTTTGTTTTTTCAATCTCGGCTTGTATGGCCTTTATGCGTGCAGCTACGGCTTCGGAATCTGGCCGTGTATACTGCATTTTATCAAACGAAGTGATGGGGCGTTCGTTTTCGATGATTTTAGCCGGTGCTGATGGCAAGAAAGAAGGGGCGGCAGGTGGCTTGTTTACAATGGGGTTGCCTATTGCAGCGGCTGTGGATGATGCTGAAGCTACCAGACCACAGCCGCCTAAAATGAAAACACAAAACAAAAGCGTTACGAAAAGGGCAATTGTTTTTTTGAACTGTATTTTCATTGATAAAAGGTCCATTTCGTTATTTTATACTTTATACCAATCTCATTTAAAAATGCTTGCATTTTTATCCGCAAGGGATACTTCGTAATAGCGCGAAGCACGCCACGCCATCGGCGAGGCATTCCAAATGAAAACAGATGTTTTCATTTGGAATGTGTATTAACAGCAGATTGAGTCTGCCGCTGTTCCATTACGGTTCGCCATTTTGCACCTACGGCGGCGGAATTTCATAGTGTTCTTTCATTCTGTACAGTATGCAAGTCCTTAAGGCTTTGTAACGGAAGTTACAACCTTTGATGCAGTGCCCTTTGCTCGTACACCTGAAATGCTGCGATAGGGAATTACTTTATAGTAGGCGCGTTCGCTGGGGCTTAGATATTTGTCTGTAAAAGAGGTCGTGCTGGCGCCCACGGTACCAATTAGCTCGAACCCCGAGCTTCTGATATCGGACCAGTAGATGAAGTATCCACTGGCTCCGGCCGATTTATTCCAGCTTATCTTAATGCTGGTTCGACCTGTCGCAGCGGCTTTTAAGCTGGTGGGTGCTGCCAGTGTGGGTTTTACAGCAACATAACTGGAGGATGCGCTTTTTTGGCTGCCCTTGTATGTAACCACTTTGTAATAGTAGGTTTGGCAAGGAATCAGTGTTTTATCCGTATAGGTCACGGTGCTTCCCGAGGTTATTTTTGCTATGGATTGATATCCACTGGTTTTGGAAGTAGAGCGATACAGTAGGTAGCCCTCTGCATCCGCAACTTGGCTCCACCATACTTTTGCACTGTTGTATGTAGTGCTGGAGGCTTTTACTGTGCTGGGCGCACTGGGCAAAGGCTCTGTTCCCATAGATGCCTCCACCGCACGCTTTGCGTTCACATTGCCCCAGCCGGTATAAATATCAAAACCAGTGGTATACAGATCGGTAGCGGTTTCTTCCAAAATACCTCGCACTTGGGAGGGCGATAAACTAGGGTTTACATACAGCATCATTGCTGCAACACCTGCCACCACGGGGGAGGCCATAGAAGTACCGCTCTTTAAGTCGTAACGGCCATTGGGCATGGTGCTAAGTATGTCTACACCCGGCGCAGAAATATCCTTTGTGGCTCCATAATCCGAAAAACTGGCTTTACAGTTAGAGTACGAATTTGTATAATCTGTTGTGGCAATTACGTTAATGGTGGAGGGGTAGTCTCCCGGATAGCTTGACCGGGAAGTATTGTCGTTTCCGGCAGCACAAACCACCACAGTGCCCTTACTTACTACATTGTTGATGGCCGTTTGCTGCAGTGAGTCAGAGTAATACGACCCCAAACTTAAGTTCACCACGCGCGCATTGCTTTGGGAAGCCCATTGTAAGCCAGCCACAATGCCATCCGTATAGGCATACTCGCCTCGGAATACGTTTACAGACATCAGTTCTGTCACTTGATTGTTGCTGCCACTGGCCACACCTGCAATGCCCAAATAGTTGTTGGCAGTACCAGCAATAATGCCACCCACATGCGTGCCATGCGCATCGAACCCGTAAGTGGGGAATGATTGCACATAGCCATAGGAGGTATCTCTGCACAACGAAGTATTTACGTTTTGCCGTAAATCTGCATGTGTAATGTCGCCCGCGCCATCCAATACGGCTACCCGTACTTTGGGTTTTGCACCTGCGCTATCTATCAAATTCCATGCTCCGGATACGTCTATTTTATCCAGATACCATTGTTCATATGAATATGAATCGTTTGTTACGGCCTGTGTGGTTGCTTCTGCCTCAAGCCGTTCGTACCTATAATTTGGCTGCGCATACAATACGCCGGGCTGTGCGGAATATTCCTCTACAGCTTGTTGCACGGTTTGATCCAGTGCTGTTTCCACCAGTGCTACGGTTTCATCCAAAGGCGTGTCTATAACAGATGTTACAGTGCCGTCCAGCGTTTCGGACATCATTTGTGCTTCGCCCTCGGTTGTACCACTTTCCATCACCACCAGAATTTCGCTTGGCATAAAATCCAGCTCGTCTTCGGCGCAGCGCTGGGCATAGGCTTCGCCATAATTTGCTAATATAATAGCAGCTCTGCTATCCGCTGCGGCAATAAATGCTTGCAATTGCGTGGTATCTGTAGCGTAATAATAGTCCAATATGGCCTTTAGTGCGGCTTCAAATTCATCACCATCTGGGTAAAGCGCAAGGGCGGCGGCCGCCGCTGCGCCATCTGTACCAGCCAAAGCCACCAAATCCTGTATGGCCAGAAGTGCGGCTTGTTCCATTTGCTGAGAAGCGTTTGCTTCCTCAACAGAATTGGAAATGGAATCTTCCATTATGGGAGAAGGTGTAACCGCGGTATCTTCTTCTGTGGGAACAGGGGATTCCGTGGGTTCGGGTGACGGTTGTTCCGCCAAAATAGTTTCTTCTTCCGCAGAAGTGGGATTGAAACCTTCCTGTGCTGCAAATGCTGTGCCTGCTAACGACAACACCAAACAAAGCACCAGTGCGAACGACAACACTTTTTTTAGTATGTGCATGTATGTACCTCCATAGCGATTCAATAGGCTTATTATAACACGAAGTGTAGTGGGCATAATAGTACAATATTATGAACAAAATGCGAAACAAAAAAAGGCCAAGAAATGATTTCCTCGCCTTTGTGTCTTTTTATACCAATTCCGATTTGAAACATTTGTTTCAAATCACGCGCAATATGCGC
>CAZQBV010000001.1:0-79693 GCA_964592125.1 uncultured Christensenella sp. | reverse complement strand
GCTTGGGTCTGTTAGCACAAAGTACAGATAGTCTTCTTCCATAAATGCTTCATCTGGGTAAAGTGCAGCCTCTATTGCGGCCTTACTGGGGTTGCAAATGGGACCAATGGGCAGTCCAATGCGTTGATCTGTATTATAGGGCGAAATAGCCCCTTGCTCCCCTCGGTTGCGCTCCAGTTCACTGTCGGTTAACACAATTCTGTTTTCTATGCCTAAGGCATATGCCATAGTAGAGTCGCATTGCAGTGGAATCTCTTGGTTCAATCGATTGTGAAGCACTGCCGATACCTTTTTAAAATCATGTTCCTGTGCTTCTTTTTCAATAATGGATGCCAGCGTTACCACTTCATCCACAGACATTTCCATTTCCATAGCCCTAGAATAATCTGCAGATGAAAAAACTTCATAAAAACGTGCCAATTGCTTGTTTAATACAGTAGTCGCATCCGAATCTTTGAAAAATTCATATGTATCGGGGAATATATATCCCTCCAGTGCATATTTACGTTGCTCTGACGCTGTTTTATTGTTTTGCACAATTTCCTTTAGCTCACTACTGGTAATGGTTAGGTCGTCACCCGTTCTGCTCTTTTCCAAATAGTCTGAAGTGTTCGCCAAAATTTCATTCTCCACCAAGGTGGTAGAGAAATCCTCTACTGTTAAACCTTCCAGCAAAGTTACCTTGCCAGTTGGGTCAGAGTTTCTGCCCTGCCTTAAACTATAGATGATATCGTCAAACTGCATATCCGGCGATAGCGTATAAGTTCCGGCTTTCAATTTGGATGCATTGTCCGAAAAATCCACATATAGCTTGAACACTTGCTTGTTGCGAATAATACCCTCTTCCTCCAGTTGTTTGGATATGGAAGACAACGACGCACCCTTTTTTATCGTAATTTCTTTCTCGGTTGTATCAGCAGTATTTGCCGGGTCGAAGTAATTGTGTTTCACATAATTCACCACATAATTTATTCCGCCTATCACCACCAATAAACTCACAACAAAAATAACAACAGGTCGCAAAAGTGTCCACACATGCGCTCCTCTAGATTCGCCCTGCTCTCTGATAGTAATAAAATTATCTTCTTTTGGAGCAGTGCGGGTGATCTCCTGCTGCTCGTGTTCTTCTTTTTCGTGAAGATAATAATCGTTTAGCCGTTTTGCCAAAGTTATTTTTCCGTCCTTTTTCTATTCGTCAAACAATCCGGCGCCAAGGTCGCTTACTTCGCCAAAAATAATATTGTACAGCTCCGAGACCAAAGTATTAAAACGATATTCTGCTGTAAAAAATTCCGTAATCTTTGGATTGAATTGCAACACTTCGCCTAGCTTTTGTATCTTTTCCATCAATTCTTTGGGAGGCTCTTGCCCAGAAAGAGACATAGCCTGCGCCTCAAACTGCAGCTTTTTAAAGCCTGAAATCATCTTTTTATTTGCTTCATCTTCCATAACTTCACTCTTTATTTTTTGAAACTCCTTGTACTGCTCTGTTTGTTTCAACAGTGCGGCCATTTCATTTGCATTGTCATAAATATTTACCATGGCTACGTTCCTTTCCTATCCAAATTTTAAATTAAAATTTAAATCTCAATGATGATTGGCAATATCATTGGGTTTCGGTTTGTGCGTTCGTATAAGAAAGCCGAAACTTCTTTTTTAATCATATTTTTCAGTGTAGACCAATCGTTGGTTTTATTTGCATAGCAATCTGTTACCACTTCTGCAACCAGTCGTTTGGTGCCTTCTATCAGCTCTTCCGATTCTTTCATGTAAACAAACCCGCGGGATATCATGTCTGGCTCTCCCAGCAGTTCGCCTGTCTCTGATGAGACGGGAACCACCACTATATACAGTCCGTCCGAGGAAAGCACCTTTCTGTCTCGCAGCACCACATTGCCCACATCGCCAACACCCAAACCGTCTATTAGCACACTGCCCGAGGTTACCGAGGTGTTTTGTGTTCCCGCTTTACGGTTCAGCTCTATCACCTTACCTATTTCCGTAATGAAAATATTTTTAGGCTTAATGCCCATTTTTTCCGCCAGTGCCGCGTGCTGGTACAAATGCCGATACTCGCCATGCACGGGAATGAAGAATTTGGGCTTCACCAGCGAAAGCATCAGCTTCAGCTCTTCACGGCATGCATGGCCGGAAACATGCACCATATCAGTAGCGTCATTTATTACATTGGCACCTTTCCTGTACAACATATTTATGACGTCCGAAACATACCTTTCGTTCCCTGGTATAGGCGTTGCCGAAATAATAACCAAATCGCCATCTTTTATATTAATTTTGGCATGCTGCCCCATGGCCATCCGTACCAATCCAGACATGGTTTCGCCCTGGCTGCCGGTGGTAAGTATCACTACCTCATTGTCCTTCAGTTTTTTCAGATCTTCAAAGCTTACCAGCATGTCATCATCTACATTTAGGTAACCAATTTCCCTTGCAACACCAACATACTTCAGCATACTTCTGCCAGAAAGGCAAATTTTGCGTTCGTATAATTTTGCAGTGTCGATTACTTGCTGTATTCTGTGTACATTGGAAGCAAAGGATGCCACAATAATTCTGCCCTTTGCCTTCCTAAAATAGTTTGTAAAAGTCTCCCCCACTTGGCTTTCCGACATGGTGAAGCCCGGGCGTTCCGCATTGGTGCTGTCCGACATCAGTGCCAGAACACCTTTTTTGCCCAGCTCGGCAAAACGGTTTAAATCCATTATTTTACCACCAACCGGTGTAAAATCTACTTTAAAGTCTCCCGTATGCACCAACACCCCTACCGGTGTTGTTACCGCCATTCCCATGGCATCATCAATGCTGTGGCTTACCTTTATGTATTCAACTGTAAACACACCTGCCTGAATTTTTGCTCCCTCTTTCACTTTAATAAAATTAGGGTGCAGCTTTGGGTACTCCGAAAGCTTGGCTTCTGCCAGCGCTATGGTTAATGTAGATCCATATACCGGAACATTAAAATCACCCAGTATGTATGGCAAAGCGCCAATATGATCCTCGTGGCCATGTGTAATGAAGATACCGCGCAGTTTATCTATATGTTTTTTCACATAGCTGGTATCGGGTATCACATAATCCACCCCCAACATTTCCTCGCGTGGGAACATGAGTCCGGCATCTATCATAATCATATCATCGCCAAACTCTACAATAGCCATATTCTTTCCAATTTCACCAATACCACCTAGTGGTATTATTTTTACTGCGGGCGGGCTGGTTTTAGGGCGGTTGTTTTGCTTGGATGCCTTACTTTTTTCAACAACATTTTTATTGGCCGCCGGCGCTTTGGCCTGCAGGTCTGTTCTGCTATTTTTTGCAAGAGTTTTGTTGGTACTCTGCCCATTTTTTGCCGCAGCTGGCTTACTGTTTCTAGGGCGCTGGCTATTGGGGCGCCTTGTTTCTGCTTGAATCTGCCCATTTGTTACGGCAATGCCATTTTGCTTTGGCTTTGCCTTGTTTTGTCCGTTTGTTGCCGTTATACTGTTTTGTTTGGGTTCTACCTGTGTTTGTCCGTTTGTCTCCACAGAACCAATTTGCTTCGGCTTATTAGACCTTCTGGGTCTTCTGTTTGGTCTATTTTTATTTACTTGTGTTTGCTCTGTTTCTTTCACTTCCATCACTCCAATTATATGCTTCATCACAGAATATACTTCTGTAGGTTTTCGTATTGCTCTTCTTTCTTCAAATGCTCTGCCACATAGTTATCATCTATGGTAACATTTACTGCGGGCTCTACACCGTTGGCATTAAAGAAAATATCTTCCAACAAATTTTCCACTATGGTGTGCAATCTGCGCGCACCAATGTTTTCCGTACTTTCGTTTACAATTTGTGCTAGATCCGCAATTCGTTTTAGCGCATCTTCTGTAAACTGAATATTCACACCATCCACAGCCAAAAGCGCTTCATACTGTTTAGTAATAGCATTTTTGGGCTGTGTTAAAATCAATTCAAATTCTTTTTTACCCAAAGATTCCAGTTCCACCTTTATGGGGAAACGCCCTTGCAATTCAGGTATTAGATCTGAAACCTTTGCCACATGAAAAGCACCTGCCGCAATAAACAGCATATAGTCTGTTTTCACTGGGCCGTATTTGGTCATTACAGTGCTACCTTCCACAATAGGCAATATATCCCGCTGTACGCCCTCGCGGGAAACATCGGGGCCATTGCCCATGTTTTTCCCTGCAATCTTGTCAATCTCGTCTAAAAAGATAATACCATTTTGCTCTGCGCTTTCAATTGCCGTTTGGGTCACTTCATCCATGTCAATCAGTTTTTCAGCTTCTTCCTGTTCCAAAATTTTTCTCGCTTCGGAAATATTTACTTTGCGCTTTTTTGTTTTTGTGGGCAAAAATCCAGAAAGCAGGTCGCCCATGCTTTCGCCGCCCATACCCGGAATTTCCACATTGCTGCCCGATGTCACTTCCACCTCTATTTCCACAGTAAGATGCTCCAGTTTGCCACTGCGCAAATTTTCCCGCGTCTGGTCTCTGCGGGAAAGCCTCTTTTGCTTTTCCTCATCTGTTTCGGAAGGTGCAGCTTCTATTTGCGGTTGTCCAAACAGCATACCAAAGGGATTTGATTGTGCCGATTGCGCCTTTTTGTTTGGTACCAGTAAATCCACCAGCCGCTCTTCTGCATTCACTCTCGCTTGATCCTGAACTGTTTCGTAACGGTGCTGCTTCACCATGCGAATGGCCGCCTCTACCAGATCACGAATCATAGATTCCACATCTCTGCCCACATAGCCCACTTCGGTAAATTTGGTTGCCTCCACTTTTACAAAAGGCGCATCCATCAGTTTGGAAATACGGCGCGCTATTTCTGTTTTGCCCACGCCTGTTGGTCCCATCATAATAATGTTTTTGGGCGTCACTTCCTCGCGCATTTCTGCATCCAGCATGCTGCGGCGGTAACGGTTGCGAAGCGCAATGGCTACAGTACGTTTGGCTTTGTCTTGTCCAATAATATATTTATCCAGTTCTGCTACAATTTCTTTTGGTGTTAAATATGACATATGCCCACCTCTATACTTCTTCTATTGTGATATTGTCGTTTGTGTATACACATATCTCGCTAGCAATTTTCAGCCCCTTATATGCAATCTCCTTTGCGCTAAGGTCTGTATTTTGTGCCAATGCACGTGCTGCCGAAAGTGCAAACGATCCGCCCGAGCCAATTGAGCAAATGCCATCATCTGGCTCTATCACTTCACCAGTGCCTGATATTATCAACAAGTTTTCGCTATCCGCAGCAATAATAAGCGCCTCCAACTTACGCATTATTTTATCCATGCGCCATTCCTGCACCAGTTCCACAGCTGCACGTTGCAGGCTTCCGCTGTATTCTTCCAGTTTTGCTTCCAGTCTTTCCGACAAAGCAAACGCATCGGCTACAGAGCCTGCAAAACCCACAACAACAGTATCATTATACAATCTGCGCACTTTTTTCGCCGTGGCTTTCATTACAATTTTTTCGCTCATTGTCACTTGCCCATCGCCTGCTATTGCGCATTTGCCATCTTTTTTCACGGCCAAAATGGTCGTTCCACGTATTTCCATACTTTTTCCCTTCAATCTTTCACTTATTTTATTTCACTTATATTTTGCAATAATATCCCTTACACTCGAAAGCGCCCGTTCAGATATCATTAAGTTCTTCTGTTCCTTATTTTTTATCCGCTGTTCCAGTGGCCGCATAATACCAAAATTGATATTCATAGGCTGAAAATTGCCGGATACGCTACGGCTTACATATTCGCACAGCGCACCAATAGCTGTCGAGTCATCCAGCTTAGGCAGTTGCTTTCCCGTTAATTCGGATGCGGTAAACCACCCGCACAGCAGGCCGCTGGCCGCACTCTCCACATACCCTTCCACTCCAGTGATCTGCCCTGCAAAGCGCATCTCTGGTTTGCTTAATAGCCTAAAGTAGCCATCCAAAAGCCCCGGCGAATTCAGGAAGGTATTGCGATGCATCACTCCATACCTGAAAAACTCTGCGTGCTTTAGCGCTGGTATCAAGCCAAACACACGCCGCTGCTCTGCAAAGGTAAGGTGTGTTTGAAAACCCACCAGATTATACATACTGCCCTGTGCGTCTTCCTTGCGCAATTGTACCACTGCATAGGGCTGCTTGCCCGTTCGCGGATCCACTAGGCCTTTGGGCTTCAGTGGGCCAAATAACAGTGTTTGCCTACCCCGCGAGGCCATGGTTTCCACCGGCATACATCCCTCAAAAACACCTTCATTTTCAAATTCTTTCAACTGTATACATTCTGCAGAAACCAATGCATCGTAAAACGCATCATATTCCACTTGCGCCATGGGGCAGTTGATGTAATCATCGCCGCCCTTATCATAACGGGATGCAGCAAATGCATGTTCCATACAAATACTTTCCGCATTCACTATCGGTGCCGCAGCATCAAAGAAGTGAAGGTATTCCCTGCCGCTCAGTTGCTGTATTGCACCCTCCAATGGCTTGGACGTAAGTGGACCTGTTGCCACAATCACTACTTCGCCCTCTTTAAATATAGAAAAATCTTCCACTTCGTCATGGATGATTTCAACCATTTCATTTTCTTCAAGTGCCGCAGTGATATATGCCGAAAAGGCATTTCGCTCCACTGCCAATGCACCACCTGCTGGCACTCGCGTTTTATCCGCTGCCTGCATTACCAGACTTCCCAGCAAGCGCATTTCTTCCTTTAGCAATCCCACCGCATTAGACAGGCGATCTGAACGCAGGGAATTACTGCACACCAGCTCTGCAAAATTTTTGTTGCTGTGTGCAGCAGACATGCTTTGCGGCTTCATTTCGTACAGCCGAACCCGTATGCCTTGCTGTGCCAATTGCCATGCGGCCTCGCATCCCGCTAGGCCAGCACCTATTATATGTACCGCCTCACCCTTGTTTTTTATCATTTGCGGTTTTCTTCTGATTCGTTATACACTCGGGATTGGAGCATTTTTTCTGCGCCTTTCCGCCGTATTTGTACTTAGATTCCGTCATATATGCGCCACATTCAGGGCAGTTTTCTTCCAGTGGCTTATCCCAAGATACAAAATCACATTTGGGATAATTTTCGCAGCCATAGAATGTCTTGCCTTTTTTAGAACGCTTTATTACCACTTGTCCCTTACACTTAGGGCAAGCCACGTCTGCCTCTTGCACAATTGCCTTTGTGTTTTTACATTCGGGGTAGTTGGGGCATGCCAAAAACTCACCAAATCGGCCTGTTTTGTGCACCATATTGGCGCCACACTTTTCGCATATCACATCCGAAACTTTTTCGGGAATTTGCACATGCTCTATATTTACCTCGGCATCTTCCAAGTCCTTCTCAAAAGGATCATAAAACTCCTTAATAATTGTCTGCCAGTTAATGCCCTCCTGTTCCACATCATCCAGCTTTTCTTCCATGTCTGCAGTAAAGGTAATATCCACAATATTGGCAAAGTTCTTTGCCATTAGGTCTGTCACAATTTCCCCCAACTCTGTAGGAACAAAGGACTTTGCCTCGCGCGTTACATATAGGCGATCCTGAATGGTGGATATAATAGGCGCATAGGTACTGGGTCGCCCAATACCGCGCTCTTCTAAAAATTTAATTAACGAAGCTTCCGTATAGCGCGCAGGAGGTTGGGTAAAGTTTTGAGTGGGTTCTATGGAAAGCAGCTTGCAAATCTCCCCCTGCTCCAGCAATGGCAGCATCTTCATATCATCATCTTCGGTTTTGGAATCGTACACAGCTAAGTGCCCTTTAAATAGGATACGCGAACCGCTGGCTTTGAATGTATGCCCACCTGCATCTATATCGTATGCCAAAGTTTCAAACTGCGTGGGGGTCATTTGGCTGGCCAAAAACCTTGTATATATCAGCTTGTACAGCTTTAGCAAATCGGCAGTAAGATATTTTTTCAAATCTTCCGGGGCATACTCTACATAAGTTGGGCGAATGGCCTCATGCGCATCCTGTGCACCCTTGCGCCCTTTATAAACATTTGGCTTTTCAGGTACATATTCATCGCCATATTTTTGTTTTACATAATTCAATGCAGCTGTTTGCGCTTCGCCGGATACGCGAATAGAATCTGTACGCATATACGTAATCAAACCAACTGTGTTCTCATTTTCCAGCGGCACACCCTCGTATAGCCGTTGTGCCAGCATCATTGTTTTTTTGGCCGTAAAACCCAGTTTTCCAGAAGCCGCCTGTTGCAAGAAACTGGTGGTAAACGGAGGCAATGCATTCTTCTTACGCGTCCCTTTTTTCACATTGGTAATAGTAAAGTTTTTGCCTTTTACCGCGTCCAAAACCTCCATGGTTTGTTGCTCATTTTCCAGTTTGGCCTTATTGCCATTTTGTCCATGGTATCGGGCTTCAAATTCTTTGTTGTCTTTTTCTAATTTTGCGCTTATTGTCCAAAATTCCTCTGGCTTAAATGCACAAATTTCTCTTTCTCTATCTACAATTACTTTTACAGCAACGCTTTGTACACGACCTGCCGAAAGTCCCTTTTTCACCTTGCGCCACAGCAGAGGGCTCAATTTATAGCCCACTAGCCTATCCAGAACACGGCGTGCCTGCTGAGCATCCACACGTTGCATATCCAGAAGCCGTGGCTCTTTTATTGCCCCCGTAACGGCATTCTTCGTTATTTCATTAAACTCTATTCTGCATTTTTGCGCTATATCCAAATCCAAAATATTTGCAATGTGCCAGGAGATTGCCTCTCCTTCCCTATCCGGGTCAGTTGCCAGAAACACTTTATTTGCTTTCTTTGCTTCAGCCTTTAATGCTTTTATCAAAGGCGCTTTGCCACGTATGGTGGTATATTGTGGTTCAAAGTTGTTTTCTATATCTATTCCTATTTTACTTTTGGGCAAATCCCGCAAATGCCCATTAGAAGCCCGCACTGCATAGTTCTTTCCCAAAAATTTTTCAATTGTTTTAGCCTTTGCTGGCGATTCCACAATCACCAGATTCTTTTTTGTTTTTGCCGCAGCTTTTGTCTTCGTCTTCGTGGTTGTTTTTTTTGCGGCCTTTGGTTTTGTTGCTTTATTTGTTGTGGCTTTTGCTTTCTCTTCTGCCATATAGTCCTCCATGCCCTTTTCTACATATAATATTATATAACTAATCTAGTTTTGCTTGCTGTAAACTATTTGTTAATTCGAAATAGCCCACCTGCTGTGGCTTCTATCTCCCCGCCCAGTTCCATCACAGTTAATAACATATTCATTTCTTTTATGCCCACACTCGTTTGCGCGCAAAGCTCATCCGCTGTGGCACTTTCCCTGCTTAAAATAGCATAAACCAGTTGTTGATCCTTTGGCAAGCGGCTCTGCTTTGCAGTGTCATTTTGTGGTTGCTGTACCACCCAGCCCTGATCTGCCATCAAATCATAAGCGTTTTGGGCAATGGGCGCACCCGATTCTATTAAATATACAGGCAATGCCGCAACAGTGGATCCCAAATTGCAGGGTAGTGCATACACATCCTTGCCTTGACGCAAGGCACAGTCCACAGTGATTCTTGCACCGCTTTTTTTGCCGCCCTCGCCTGCAATCAGCACATGAGACATGCCCGATATAATGCGGTTTCGCATTGGGAAGTTACACATTGCAGGTATTGTTCCGGGAATAAATTCCGACACGATAGCGCCATGCTCTACAATTTGGTCGTATACCTTCCTGTTTTCAGGTGGATATAACACATCTGCACCACAGCCCAATACTGCAACTGTTTTGCCACCAGCAGCCATTGCGCCGGTATGGCTGGCTGTATCTATGCCACGCGCCATGCCCGATACCACCACAACGCCCTGCGCTGCTAAATCATGCCCCATTGTTTTGGCAATGTCAAATCCATCCTTAGTAGGCTTACGTGTTCCCACCATGCCACAGGACATAATATCCATATCCGGTAGAGTTCCTTTAAAATACAGCACCGGTGGCGGATTGTCAATCTCTGCAAGATTCTTGGGGTAGTCCTGATTCAATCGCGTCAGCACATTTTGACCACTTTTTTCGATACTTGTGAGCAGCTTTTCTAAATACGCCGTATTCATATCGCGCAACAGATTTTCCCGCAGCTTTTCTTGCAGCTTCAGCTTTTGGGGAATTTCCCTGTAGTTCTCGCAAGCGGTTCTTGCATCTATAAAACTACCTAATATATTGTAAAAAGTAGCGGCTCCCATGCCCTCTACTCCAGATAGCCATACCCAGTATTTTTCCTCATCCGTTAGTCTCAAACCACTTCACCTGCTTCATCACCAACACAGCCACTTCAAAATTTTTCGAAGTATTTGCATAACGAAATTGCCCTTGCAACTGTTGTTTTTTGGCTTTGTAGGCAATTCCAACCGTTTGCGCAAACCGCAAATGGCTATAAATCCCTACTATTGTATACTGTAAAGTGGTTTTTGTCTAATCATTTTTCCTTGGCTTGACATATACTTCAAATATCTACATAATTAAACTAATATTTCAATTAAAAGCCGAATGGAGTGTAGTATGCTTGCAAAAGTGCTTAGTTATGGATTAAATGGTATAGATGGCTACCCAGTATTGGTAGAGGTGGATGTATACAATGGCCTGCCCTCTTACGAGATATGCGGGCTACCCGATGTTTCTGTAAAGGAATCGAAAGAGCGTGTGCGCAGTGCCATCAAAAACTCTGGCTTCGAGTATCCTACAAAAAAGATTACCGTGAACTTAGCCCCCGCCGACCAGCGCAAGGAAGGTCCCATGTACGACCTTGCAATTGCTGTGGGGTTGCTTACTGCCAGCGAACAAGTTTCTCCAGAACTTTTAAAGTATATGGTAATATTTGGAGAGCTTTCCTTAAATGGAGATGTACGGCCAATTAGCGGCATACTCCCCATGGTAATAGATGCCCTGCGGCGTGGCTTTAACCTAATGGTGGTTCCCTACGAAAATCGAAAAGAAATTCGCTATATAGAGGGAATCAAAATTCTTCCTGTGCGGCATTTAAAAGATTTGGCAGATATATTGAATAAGGAAATAAAACCGCAGCTGATGGAACCAGAAAGCTGGATGGGCGCAAAAGACGAGGCAGATGACACCACCATCAATTTTGCAGATATACGGGGACAGGAAAAGGCCAAGCGCGCTATGGAAATTGCCGCGGCAGGCGGGCACAACATACTGCTAATTGGCAGCCCCGGCTCTGGAAAAAGCA
Source organism: uncultured Christensenella sp. (assembly GCA_964592125.1). Taxonomy (GTDB): domain Bacteria; phylum Bacillota; class Clostridia; order Christensenellales; family Christensenellaceae; genus UBA5399. The sequence continues at coordinate 68,463 of CAZQBV010000001.1, read as the reverse complement.
TGTTGGCAAAGGCACTTCCCGGCATCTTACCCGATATTACTTTTGAGGAAGCGTTGGCGGTAACCCAAATTCATTCCGCTGCTGGCGAAACCAAACAAGGGAGGGATATCATTGCCACAAGGCCATTCCGAAGCCCACACCATACAGCCTCCCCCGCCGCAGTCATTGGCGGTGGTCGCAAAAGCCTTCCCGGCGAGATTAGTCTTGCACACCACGGTGTACTTTATTTTGATGAGTTGCCTGAATTCCCACGCAATGTGCTGGAAGCGCTGCGGCAACCGCTAGAGGATGGCACAATTTATATATCCCGTGCAAATTCTAAGGTTTCCTACCCTGCAGATTTTATGTTTGTAGCCTCCATGAACCCCTGCCCCTGTGGCCATTTTGGATCGCCAGAAACTGAATGCAGATGCACTCCCCCACAAATTGCACGTTACCTCTCCAAAATCAGTGGTCCACTTTTGGATCGTTTGGATTTGCATATAGAAATGGGACATATTGAATATGAGGACTTACATTCCAGCCAAGCACAAGAAACCTCTGAAGATGTAAAAAAACGAGTAGATGCCGCACGAAAAACGCAACTGAACCGCTATAAAGAGATTGGCAAATACTGCAATGCTCAGCTGGATTCCGCACAGGCACGGGAATATTGCGCCTTGGATGCAGAAGCAGAGGCACTGCTAAAAAAAGCCTATTCCAAGCTAAACATGAGCGCACGTTCTTATACTCATATGTTGCTGGTTTCCAGAACCATTGCCGACCTAGATGCTTGCAAAGGTGTGCAGGCTCCACATATTGCAGAGGCCATTCAGTACCGCACACTAGACCGTAAATATTGGGCACATTCTTACGAGTGAAAACTTGATTTGGGCATCCATTACCAAACACGATAGGATACTGTTTAATAGAATGGCCAGCTTTCCAACCAACGGAGGCTGGTAACATACCCCGCATCTGCGGGCACACCCGTAATCACCGGATAAAACAGCACAAAGAATACCACACAGGCCGCCACAAAGGCAAAGCCAAACACTTTCCCATATTTGAAGTCTTTTGCAAGATTCTCCAACCAATACACAATTAGCAGTATCAAAAAGGGCACTGTAGCAAAATAATGGTATATAAATACCTCACGCGATACAAACCACCATGGCATGAATTGAGACAGTGCCGCAATTGCCAAGAACAGCAGTTCAAAGCTGCGGTGCCGTTTGCTGCGTATTGCATTCACTACCAGATAAACAACCGCCACAATTCCTGTCCACCAAATTAGGGGATTGCCCATCGTGGAAAGAGTGGATATGGTATTGTTTGCAGCATTTTGCTGGCTAAAGAACAGCACCGGCCGTACATCTGCAGGCCAAGTGTACCACATGGAAGCAAATGGATGTACATATTCCGGATCCAGAGTGGAGTGGTAGTTTAGCATATATTTTTGATTGCCAATAATATCACTCAGCCCCGTGTACGCACCACCATCCGTCACCATAAAATACGGTGCATAGGAAACAACATAAATAAAAGCAGGTATTATAAGGAAGAAAAGCACACTACACAGCAGCGTAATTCTTAAATTTCTTTTGTAATTTCTCACTATTTCTGGGTATAGGCCACTTTCCTGCGCAAATTTATATTCGCTATGCCGCCGATACATGGTAATCACATAAATGGCAAGCAACCCGAACGCAGCATAGATACACAACCACTTGGTTGCAGCACCTAGGCCAAAGGACAGTCCGCACAAAAACAGCGGCACCAAAGTTTTCTTTAGCGGCTGTCGGTTAAAGTTACGCTGGGTAAATTGATACATAAATAGGTACATCAACAATATCCACAAAATACTGAAACTATCCACCGTGCCAATCCGCGTTTGCGCAAAATGCATAAAATCTACAGCCAATAGTACAGTAGCCATCACGGCATAGCGCGTCTTTTTCAGCATCAGCTTGGCCAAAATATAAATAAGGGGAAGCATTAGCACACCTACCAATGTACCCATAAAGCGCCAGCCAAAAGGATTCATGCCAAACATTTGAATACCCGAGGCAATGATTATCTTGCCCAATGGCGGATGCGTTATTTCATAAGGGGTAATGCCATGAATGTTTTCATAGGCCGTGCGCACATGATAAAGCTCATCAAAATAAAACTCATTCATATAGCTGCGTTCGGCAGGAACCAAATTCTGCTCGTCAACCAGCTCGTTCATCATTGTGTCTTTGTTAAATACATGAAGCGGTGTTATCTTATTTCCCGCAGCATCGTAAAATGCCATTTCCAGTATGGGTAAAGATGGCATCTGTTCAGGAGGAAGGTCTTCCTCCCACACAGGAACAAATTGCAAATATTTGGCATCTATATTCACATCAAAGCTACGCCATTTATACAAATCGCCCTTTTCATGCTTTACTGTATTTAGCGTCTCTCCATCTTTTTGCAACTCTACAGGGGAATAGTTTTCTCCATCGTTTGATGTATACACATCAAAGCCACCCTGTCCATAATCTGCATAATACTGAAAACGTGAAATCTGTTGCTGTTGCTCAAATTCTATGAAAGTATTATCTGCAATGGCGGCACTTGTTTGCGGTATTTGAAATGCTCCCAAATTGATAAAGGCAACGCAGGCATAAACAGCCGAAATAATCAGCATAAACAGACCATCTTTGCGCGTAATATGTTTCTTTTGCGAAAAATTTTCCAGCCGCATTTGAGCGGGCGCTTTTGCGGAAGATTCCACAACTGGCGCCGGTTTTGGTTCCAACAATTTCACCGGTTTTAGCGCAATCATAGTAATGACATAAATGGTATATAGATACGCTGCCATGGAAATTACGGATAGCACCACAATCAGCTCTGTGGGTATCCATATCTGATAGTAATAAAGTGATACACAGGTATTTACCAACGATACCCCAAACAGCAAAATGGTGCAAGTAAACAATCGTTTATCCCGCATTAGAATATACGCAAACAATAGCAGTATGGGTACCACAAAAATATAACGTTCGTGCATACCATGCGCAAATGCATATACTCCCATCACAATCAATGCAGATAGGGCAAATAAGAATCGTTTGTCTGGTTTTTTTATGTATAGCCATAGTGCGTATACGCAAATCATGCAAATAAAGATAAAGCCCCAACGATTCAGCGGTAGACCTAGGAAGGAAAAATCTTGCGCCGAAAGGAAATTTAGCCCCAGCATAGAGTATAGATTGAAGGCATTTAGCGATGTTTGAGGGTATTGCCCCATCGTATCACTATATCTTTGAATTAACCAAAGCGGCTCTTTGTTCACACCAAAAGGCAACGGCACCAGAAGGAACAGACCCACAATGGCTGCGAGCGATATAACCAGTGTTAGTATAGGCTGTAGCTTTTTTTTGGATACAACAATATTGCGCACAAATACAAACAGTAGGATGGGCGCAATCATTACAGCCTGCGGTTTTAGCAACAATGCCAGTACAAATAGTATTGCAGAGAAAAACAGCTTGTCTTTATACAGCAAATAGATAGTAAATACCATAAACAGCGTTACAATTACATCCACCTGACCCCAAAGCGCATTGTTTGCCATTATGGCGGGGTTAAAAAGAATCAGCGCGGAAAGGAACAATGCAGATTTGCCGTTCATTTCCTTTTTTGCAACACTATAAACAAAGGCAGCCAATAGGATATCGGTAATCAAAGCAGGCAAACGCACCAGTAGCCCAAATTCCGGTGATGCCGCATCCACTCCTGCCACATCGCGAATAAAGCCAAGCGCCCCCAAAAAGTAAATATACAACGGCGGGTAATCCGCAAAGAATTCCCCACTATAAAAGTTCTGCAGTCCCCCCTCGAAGGCATTGACCGACCAAGAACGGAAGCAGTCTACATCCGAAATATAACCGGGCATATTGTAGCCAATCAAAAGGCGTATGATAAACGCAATGGCCGCCATAGCAATGAATACTTGCAGTGTAGGCGGTTCTTTTTCCAGCCGTTCCTTCGCTTTTTGTGTGCTGTATACATAGTGCATAATGCAAAGAAAAATAAGCCCCAACACCGCAAATAGTATAATAAATTCATTTTGTTTTTCAATACGAGGATCCATATGCGTTAAACCTCAAAAGCATTTGCTATATAGTTAATTTTGTACATTCCATCCCTTTCGTACACTTCCGCCACATCAAAGCGAAAGTTGTTGCTGTGCAGGTTGTTCTCCATAATATATACCTGCGCAGTCGCTATCATTTTTTTTATTTTGGAACCAGTTACCGCTTCCGCAGCTGTTCCATATTTTTTGCTACTGCGGGTTTTCACCTCTATAAAGGCAATGGTATCCGCATCCCTTGCAATAATATCTATTTCTCCCATGCGGCAGTAATAATTTCTATGCAATGCCTGCATGCCCATTTTTTCAATGTATTGGCATGTCAGTTCTTCGCCCAGTTTACCCCGCAACACAGTCGTCATTTTTCTAGCACCCTTTTTAAAAAGCTTCGTCGGTGAATAGAAAGCACGCCATACTTTTCTATGGCTTCATAATGTTGCTTTGTGCCGTATCCTTTGTGCTTTTCAAAACCATATTGCGGGTATTCCTGTGCATATTCACAAAGAATACGATCCCGTGTTACCTTAGCAATAATGGAAGCGGCCGCTATGGTGTACATCCGCGCATCTCCCTTTACCAAAGAGGTACAGGGTATGTCACAATCCAGTGGCATAGCATCTGTATATACATGCGTGGGCTGCACTTCCATACCCACCAATGCATCCATAAATGCCTTTCGCGTTGCATTCAGTATGTTTATTTCATCTATCATATCGTGGCTGGCCATGCCCACGGAATACGCAATGCATTTTTCCATAATGGCTTCAAACAGCTCTTCTCGACGCTTTTCTGTCAATTTTTTGGAGTCATCCACTCCGGAAATCAAGTCATCCTTTGGCATAATAACACATGCAACCACCACAGGCCCGGCCAATGGCCCCCTGCCCGCTTCATCCATACCGGCAATCAAATCCTCGCCAATATCCCAATGCTCACGTTCCAGCTCTGTCATATATTGCAGCTTTTGCAGCCGCTGTTGTTCCCTTATTCCACTCATGTTTTGCTTTGGCTCTCCTCAATCTGCTCTGGGTATTTCCAAAGAAATTCTACCCATCTTCCCATTTTTAAATTCATCCAACATGGTTTTGGTTGTGCGCTCCGTATCCAGCACGCCACCCTTTAGCAGAAAACCACGTTTTTTTGCTATGGCCTCTGTCACTTCACTGGCGGTATTTGGCAACAAGTCCAGCTTGTAGCGCTCCAATAGCATATGGGGGGCACTGTTCATCAGCATGGAAACCAAATAATAGCAAAGCTCTTCCTCGTCCAGTATGTCCAGCTTTATGCTGCCTATCAGTGCCACCACTGCGCCTGTCTTCTCATCCGAAAACTTTGGCCACAGCAGCCCCGGGGAATCCATAATTTCCAAATACGAGTCTATCTTTGCCCATTGCAACCCTTTGGTTACACCCGGCTTATTTCCCTCTTTAAACCGTTTTTCTCCTACCAATCGGTTCAGTATTGCAGATTTTCCCACATTGGGTATGCCCGCAACAAGGCCGCGCAGTGTTTTATTAACGCCTTTTTGCCTGTATCGTGCCAGCAAAGGTTCCCCTGCTGCTACAATTTCACTTTTCAACCTATCTATATTGCCTTTGGTTGCTGAATAGGAAACCGCATTGATTCCCTTTTCTTTATAATACGAAATCCATTGCTGTGTTACATTCGCATCTGCAAGGTCAGATTTATTCAATATATAAAACCGCATTTTTGCGGAAAAAAGATCCTCAAAATCCGGATTGACAGAGCTTCGGGGTGCACGCGCATCCAACACCTCTATCACCAAATCAATCATCTTTAGTTTTTCTTTCAACTGCCGGCGCGCCTTGGTCATGTGCCCCGGGTACCATTGTATATTCATAAGCCCTCCATACAACAGTATACCTAAAAATGATAAACAAGTAAACCACCGGAAAAACACCTCCGGCAGTTTACTGTTTTTGCACCAATAAGAATCTACATAATAGAAATCATAAATTAATATTTGATATCTTGAATGAAAAACATAACTGCATATTCGAATAGTCTATTTTCGAATATGCTATTCAAAATACATACAGTCCACATATTTTTCCATAAAATATGGGCTATTCCCCAATTCCACATGTCTAGACATATCTTTTATGGCTTTTGCATACTGTATGTAGGAGTTATCCAATAGCAACATTGCAGCACCTGCAGCAGCGCCATTTCCCATACTTACAGTTTCTATCCCCTTGGGTACTAGCCCCACCAAACGAGCGCTTTCTATATTCATAAAGTTTCCAAAACCACCCGCAAGGAATAGTTTGTCTATATCGCTTTCCCTTACGCCAGAGTCGTGCATCAGTGTCAGCACCCCTGCCGCTACTGCTGCCTTTGCAGTTTGAAACTCTCGTATATCCTTTTGCGTAAGAAAAACATTCTCTGCAATTCTCAGCGCAGCCATACCCTCGTGCTCGAAAGCATACGGATTGTCTTTTTGCACGATCTTACCCGTTCCATTAATTGCACCAGCACCTGTAAATAGTGCAATGGCATCCAGCAATCCCGAACCGCAAAGCCCCTTGGCTTCCCCACCGCCTATAGTGGTGTACTCCAGTTTCCCTTGCTTGGCATATACACTGTTGATTGCTCCGTTTACGCCTGCCATGCCACAAGTGATGTGTGCACCTTCAAATGCAGGCCCTGCGGCTGTAGAAGATGCTACAATCCCTTCGCGGTTACCCAGGGTCACTTCCCCATTCGTGCCAATATCCATCAGTAGGTAATATCCCTTTAAATCTGCAGAAAAACCAGCCGCTATCATATCTGTGGTAATATCTGCGCCCACAAAGGAAGAGATACAAGGCGGCAGGTATAGCGAAGCCTCCTTTATATTAAGGCCTATGCTACCCGCATTTATGAACTCGTCAAAGTAAGATTCCGGTTCGAAAGGAAGAACCCCCATAGAAACTGGAGATATTTTACACAGTAAATGCATCATTGTGGTGTTTGCAGTAATCACTGCATGGGCAATCTTCTCCAAAGCAATGCCCGCACTGTCGCACACATCCTTTATCATTGCATTCAATTGATTTATCACCACATTGTGCAGTTTATCCAAGCCATCTGCATTGTCCCCGCAAAATTTTATTCGCGAAATAACATCTGGGCCAAAGGAAACTTGTGCATTTATTTGCGATTCCACTGCCAGCATTTCCCCTTTTTCCAGCTGATATAGGAAAACGGCAACTGTAGTTGTACCGATATCTACAGCAATCCCATAGCCACTTTTGTCCCATTCGCAATGTTGCAAGGAGAAATCTGTCATAATAGACATCTTTTCTTTGAAAGCAGTCACCTCTTGGTTGCTTCCTGCAGTGTGCTTTATACATACCTTATGCGGGCATTTGCCAAAAAGACACTCGCCTCTGCAAACTGGTTTTTCCATACGGATTGTTCCTCCATTAAATTATATTTTAAGTAAATAAAAGCTTTATAAAATGATGCCCAGTCTAGCCTAGTTATAACCCAATCCCATTTAAAAATACTTGCATTTTTATCCGCAAGGGATACATCGTAATAGCGCGAAGCGCGTTTAGGATGGTATGAGGTATGTTCCGAATGAAAGTATTATACCTCCAAAATAAATGCAAATCTAGTAATAATAAATATAAAATAGGAAATAAGCACCCTAAATTTTATTGCTAAAGGCTTTTTCAATACAGTAAATATCAATTTCCTATACAATTAATAGATTGTTCATAGTTCCTTCATTGCTTGTTCAAAAAGGTATCTTATAATAAATACATACCAAGTGATAACTGCTTAGCAATAAGCGTTATTAACATAGAATATACTTCCAACCCCTGAGAAAACCGTTGCAATGCAGCGGTTTTTTCGTGTTTTCGCTGTTTCACGCAATATTTGGCAAGTATTGTTATGCTTTTTATGAATGCTTGGTGTGGTGTGGCAAATCTGGGTTAATATGTACAATCACGTCTTCCACCTCTGGGCGCAGATGCATAATATGAAGCTCCACCTGCTTGGCAATTTCATGGCTTTGCATCACATTCATATCTCTATTTACCGATATCTTTACAATCAAAATATAATTTGCCCCCACAGGTTTTGCCACCACGCTATCCAAATGATCAATCCCCGGTATTTCTAAAATCTCATTTTTATACTCGTCTAGCATGTCCACATCTGCATTGGAGTCCATTAGCACTTTTGCAGCATCACGTAGTATGGTATAGCCGGAATAAATTATCCAACAGGAAATAACAAGCCCCACCAAGCCATCCACCCAAAATTGCCCCGCCAAGCTAAGTAAAATGGCTGCAAGTGTGCCGGAGGTAACGATTACGTCATTGCGATGATCCTTTGCATTGGCTTCTATCAGCAGGCTGCCATATGCCACCGCCTTTTTTCTTGTATAGGCAAATAATACGCCCTTGCAACCAATGGTAACAACGGCCACTGCCACCAACCAATAAGAAAAGTCCATTTGCTTGTGCTCTATCAAAGAGGCAACTGAGCCGCTAATCGTATAAATGGCCATAGCTATCATAGCAAATCCAATCATCATAGATGCTATAAACTCGGCCTTGCCATGCCCCCATACGTGGTCGTTATCACTTGGTTTTGCTGCATAGATGCTTCCCAGCAAGGTTACAACAGAGGCAAAAACATCTCCCATACTGTTAAAGCCATCGGCTATCATGGCTTGGCTATCTGCTGTATAGCCCACAGCTAGCTTAATTATCAACAGCAAAATATTTACGGCAATGCCCACTACCGCAACTCTTTTACCGGCTGAGTATCGGTTCTCCAATACACTTTCCTTCCTTCTACATCACAAAAATATTACTTCAATATACTAAAACAACAACATATACACTACTCTTATGATACTACAAATACAAATATATAAACAGTACTGCTTGTCTGTATCATATTATAAGCCATCGGTCAGCTATTTACAACATGCATATCCTACCAACACCCTAGGATATGCACAAAATAAAAAACGGCATATTTCAGCCGTTTTCTTAGGTCTACTTATTTTTTTGCCGCCGCATCTTGTGCAACTACCAGCCTGCCATTGTAATAACCACAGTTTTTACAAACTCTGTGCGGTAGTTTTTTCTGGTGGCACTGTGGGCATTCCGCCAATGTGGGAGCCGAGAGCTTCCAATGTGCGCGCCTTGTCCTCTTTCTCTGTTTGGACGTTCTTCCTTTAGGTACTGCCATTTTGTTCTACACCTCCCTCTTCATGCCGGTCAAACCAATCAGTCCCGGCCACTATCGTCAAATAAATTTTTCAGCTTAGCAAATGGGTTGCTATCGTCAATCTCATCTACTAGGTTGCATTTGCATGTTTTGTCGTTCCAGTTTACGCCGCATATTTGGCAAAGACCTTTGCAGGCTTCATCACACAGCAGTTGCTGCGGTATGCTTAGCACAATTGCATCATAAACCAGTTTATCCAACTGCAGCACTTCACCACTATAGGTATAATTGCTGTCATCCTGTTTTTGATACTTTACATACAACTCATCAAAGCTGTATGCGATGCCAAACTCCACGGGCTTGAGACATCTGGTACATTCCACTAGAATCATGGCATCAAACTCGCCTTTTACCATAATTCCTTCGTCTATACTGCTGTACTCCGCATCTAAAGCAAGCGGTTTTACAAACGCAAGTTCTTCAAACTCCGGCGTACCTTCGTACTTAAACTTGAATGTCTCTCCCGACTTTTTTAGTGCTTTAGAAACATCAATATCAATCATGTTTATATCCTCACACCAAAACAGCTACCCTACTATTATATTTTCAAGGCAGAAGCTTGTCAACCTTTATTTACAGGCAATCCAACATCCGCAAGCATATTTACAAAAACCAAAGCTTACTTGCACGAAATGCACAGGGTTTGCGCCAACTATTTGCAGCAAATGGCAAAGGTATCTCTCGCAATCATAAGCTCTTCATTTGTAGGTATAATTGCTGCAATAACCTTAGAATTCTTGGTTGATATCACACGTTCTTCACCACGCACGCGGTTTAGCTCTGTATCCAGTTCCACACCAAGGTAGCCCAATCCTTCCAGAACTTCCTGACGGACAAATTCGTCATTCTCGCCAATTCCGCCTGCAAAAGCAATTACATCCACGCCATCCAGTGCCGCAGCATAAGCACCAATGTACTTTTTAATGCGATAATTAAACATATGCAGTGCCAAACGCGCCATTTTATTGCCCGCATCCGAAGCATCCCACAAGTCTCTAAAATCGCTGCTTACACCAGATATGCCCATCATCCCGCACTCTTTATTCAAGAAACTTACAGTTTCGTCAGCTGTCATATTCATTTTTTTCATTAAAAATGGAATAGCAGCAGGATCCAAATCGCCCGAGCGAGTTCCCATAATCAAGCCTTCTAAGGGTGTAAGCCCCATAGATGTATCAATACTCTTACCATTTTTAATTGCAGCAATGGAAGATCCATTGCCCAAATGGCAGGTTATTATTTTTAGGTCTTTGGGGTCTTTATTCAAAAATTCTGGGGCACGCAGGGAAATATACCTATGCGATGTACCGTGGAACCCATATCTGCGAACTTTATAGTCTTTATATACGTCGTAGGTAATACCATACAAATACGAATAGTCGGGCAATGTTGAATGGAATGATGTATCAAACACTGCTACATTGGGAACACCCGGCATTACTGCCATGCAGGTTTCAATTCCCTTTATGTTGGCAGGGTTGTGAAGTGGCGCAAGATCAATATATTCGCGAATGCCCTCCAGAACTTTTTCGTCAATTATGGTGGAAGTCTGGAATTTTTCGCCACCCATTACCACACGATGCCCCACTGCCACAATGCTGCTCATGTCCTTCATTACGCCATGTTCAGGATTGGTTAATGCAGCAATGACCGCTTTCATAGCTTCCACGTGATCAAGCATGGCAGTATCCATTTTCAGCTTTTCTTTGCCTTCGGGCTGGTGCACCAGCAAAGCGTTATAATGGCCAATACGTTCTGCAATCCCTTTTGCAAGGACGCTTTCGTCCTCCATATTAATCACTTGGTATTTCAGAGAAGAACTTCCCGCATTAATAATAAGTACGTTTTTCATTTTATCCCCCTTAAAATGACTGTGCCTGCACAGCCGTAATAGCCACAACACTCACGATATCATCCACACTGCATCCACGCGATAGATCATTTACCGGACGCGCCAAACCTTGGCAAATTGGCCCTATGGCCTCTGCACCGGCCAGTCTTTGAACCAGCTTGTACCCTATGTTACCGGCATCCAGTGTGGGGAATATCAGTACATTCGCTTTGCCCGCAACTGCGCTACCTGGTGATTTGAGCTGTCCAACAGACTCCACCAGCGCTGCGTCAGCTTGCAGCTCTCCATCCACAGCCAGCTCGGGTGCAAGCTGTTTTACCTTCTCGGTTGCCTCCGTCACCTTATCTACATGGCAATGTTTTGCACTGTTTTTTGTAGAGAAAGAGAGCATGGCCACTCGTGGCTCAATTTCAGCAATCGCTCTGGCAGTATCTGCAGAGGCAATGGCTATAGCTGCCAATTCATCGGCATTCGGGTCTATATTAATTGCGCAATCGGCAAATACCATTACACCGTTGTCGCCATATTCTTTATTTGGAATCTCCATCAAAAAGCTACTGGATACAATAGAAACACCCGGCCTTGTTTTTAAAACTTGCAATGCCGGGCGCAAGGTATTTCCGGTAGAATTGATAGCGCCTGCTACCATTCCATCCGCATCGTTGTTTTTAATCATCATTACTGCAAAGTACAATGGATCTATGCAGGTTTTCTTTGCATCCTCCATGCTAATCCCTTTTGCCTTGCGTAATTCGTAAAACATTTCTGAATAAGTATCCAGTTTGTCCGAGGTTTGCGGGTCAATGATTGCTACTTTGGAAAGATCAACATTGTTGGTATTGTTCTTTTTGATCTCCTCCATGTTCCCAATCAATACAACCTGCGCAATGCCCTGTTCTGTTATTTTTGCCGCCGCCTGTATGGTACGTGGCTCGCTACCCTCCGGCAAAACAACTTTTTTCATGTTTGTTTTGGCTTTTTCTTTGATTTTGTCCATTAGTGACATAAGTGTAACACCCCTTATATAGATATTTTATTATAATACGCAATTAGACTATTTTTTTGGTATAATGTATCAAGATATATTTTTTTAGACTACTAATAGTATATACATAGAAATGCTTTTTGAAAAGGTGAAAAATGAAAATAACAGCCATAATTGCAGAATATAATCCATTTCACAACGGACATGCTTACCATATACGCGAAACTTGTGAAGTTGTGGGCGAAACTTACATTATTTGTGTGATGAGCGGGAATTTTGTTCAACGAGGCGAGCCAGCAATTGCAGACAAATGGGCGCGCACGCGAATGGCATTGTATAGTGGAGCGGATATTGTGATAGAACTCCCCTTCCTGTATGCCACACAAAGTGCAGAAGGCTTTGCACTGGGTGCAGTAGAAATTGTGGATGCACTTAATTGTGTGGATCATCTTTCCTTTGGCAGCGAAAGCGGCAATTTGCCTGCCTTGCGAAGCAATGCACAAGTACTCATGGATGAGCCTCCCGAATTTAAAAAAATGATCCGTCATCATTTAAACGAAGGCGAATCCTTCCCTCGCGCGCGGGAGCATGCTCTGTATGAAATTTTAGGAGAGGATTTCGAGGCTGTGTCCAGTTCGAATGATATATTGGCTGTAGAGTATCTAAAAGCACTTCTGCAGTTTGAAAGCCTTGTAGAGCCCGTTTGCATCCAGCGTCGTGGCAGCAATTACAGGGATGAAGCCATTGTTCAGGAATATTCCAGCGCCACTGCCCTACGAAAGGAAATTCGGGAAAATGGCATTACTGGAAAAGTGCTGGACAATATGCCAGCAGAATCCCTTAGCTGTATGAATGGGCTTCCACTTACAGATTTGGATGAGTATTTTCGCCTCATTCAGTTTAAATTGCGAACTATGCCAGTGGCTGAAATTGCCGATATCTACGATGTTAGCGAAGGATTGGAGCACCGCATTAAAAGTGCCGCACAAGGCGCAGAAAACTACTGGCAGCTGATAATGGGAATAAAAAGCAAGCGCTACACCTATACCAGAATTGCACGTGTATTGCTGTATTGTTTGTTTGGTGTTACGAAGGAACTCATAGAATCTGCAAATGGAGATTACCCACTGTATGCAAGGGTTTTGGGCATGCGCAGTCACTCCAAAAAACTGCTTTCGTTTTTATCCAAAAAAAGCCGTATTCCATTGATTACCAAATCGGCACAGCTCAACCAAAGCCCACTGATGCGCTACGATTTGCTAGCAACCGATGTTTATGGCCTTTTAAATAAAGAAATCGCGCCATCGGGACGCGATTTTACGGAAAGATTGATTGTACTTTAAAGCAAAAGTCTAGAACTCTGCCTGGTCTTTGTTCTTCTTGTTGATAAAGTTGGATTTGTTTTCCTGAATGATATCCACATATTCTTTCATATAGGATGTTAGGTCTTCCAGCACATCCACAGCATAGTCGTTTGCACTGGTGCGCAGCTCAAAAGCTTGTTTTTGTGCCATATCCACAATTCGATTGGATTTTTCGTAGGCCAGCTGGGTTACGCGATGTTCCTCTATCATCTCTGTTATCTTCGCATCCACACCGCCCAGTATATTTTTTGCTTTCGCTTTCGCATCTTTGATAATTTGATGCTCTTTTGCAATAATTTCTTGCGCCTGCGCAATTTCATCGGGCAACGCCACCCGAATTTCCTGCAATATTTCTAGCACAAAATCCACATCTATCGTCTTTTTTGTAGAAAACAAAGATTTCCTGCTATCATCTATTTCAGATATAATTTCATCCATCAACTTCAGAACTTTCATATGGTTTTCCTCCCATAGATCAACTCTTGTATTTCTTCCGGTACATATGCGGATACATCTGCCTGATAGGAAATAAGCTCCCTTACAATAGAAGAGCTTACGTACTGCATCTCCGGCTTGGAAAGTAGCACAACCGTTTCCGCGCCCGCCAGTTGGTAGTTTACCACTGCCATTTGCTGCTCATATTCCAAATCGGCATTGCTTCTTAAACCGCGAATGATGGTTTTTGTTCCCACATTCTTCATCATATCGGCCAGCAGCCCATCCGAACCCACTACCGTAACATTGGGATATTGTTTTGTAGCAGCCTGCAACATGGTTAAGCGTTCCTGCATATTGTACATATACTTTTTTGCCGCATTTTGCAACAACGCCACATATACATGATCAAACAGCACAGAAGTACGCGCTATAATATCTTGGTGTCCTTTTGTAACCGGGTCAAAACTTCCCGGATAAATGCAACTCCCCATTCATATCCCTTTATACTTCAAATATTTTAAATATGTCAAACCAATTTTTTTCTGCTTCCACACTTCCAAAGCCTCTATCTCCACAGCAACTTCCCTGTCACTCTCCAGTACCAATATAGCGTCGCTGCAAAGCACATCATACTCCAATAGTTTTTCTAAAACTTCTTGGTAATATCCCCCACCGTAGGGTGGATCTATCAATACTATATCAAACTTTTTACTATTTTGGAACAGTTTCATAGTATCTGCATAGTCATTTTTTACAATTTTTATGTTTGTATTGTGTCTCAAACGTTCCACATTTTGTCTGGCTATGTCTAAAGAGGCAGCATTTCTATCTGCCAAAACCACACTTTCCGCCCCGCGCGAAGCCGCCTCTATGCCCAGTGCCCCACTGCCTGCAAACAAATCCAAAACATGCGCCCCCGCAATGTCAAACTGTATGCTGGCAAACATGGTTTCCTTTACCCTGTCCGTGGTAGGGCGTATGCATTTATCTGGGGGCGAAACTAATTTGGTTCCCCTATATTTTCCTGCAATTACTCTCATTTCAATACAAAATCCGGTGTAGCAATCGCATCCATTTTCTCGTCATATTCAGTTGCCGGTATCCTATCTACAATTTGAAAATCATATGCAAATGCCATACGATACGCCTTTGTTTGTTTTAAAAAGGCATCGTAATAGCCCCCACCATACCCCACTCTATTCTTTTCTTTATCAAAAGCAACGCCGGGCACAATTACTATATCCAGCTTTTCCGGCGGAACAATGTCTGCTTCATCCATCTTGGGCTGTGCAATACCAAAGCTGTTTAGCTCCAAGGTTGCCCGCTTTATATTGGCAGCATACATCTGTTTTTTATCCACCACCGGCAGATACACATTTTTCCCCTGATAGAGCAACCATCCCGTCAGTTTCGCGGTTTTTATCTCGTTGTCGAAATGGCTGTATATTAAAACATGCTTGGCATTTAAAACCTCTTTGGTTTGTATTACCAGTGAAACAACATTTTCAGAAGCTTCCTCTATAAATTTGGATGTAAGGCTTCGGCGCATCTCCAGCAGTTTTTCCCGTATAGCAGTCTTTTCCATGTTTCTCCTTAGCCTTTAGTATCAAATATAAACACGTGGCACACGCTTTGTCCACGACAGTAACACCTCATAGCTTATGGTTTCGCAGTGCTTTGCAATTTCATCTGCCCATATACCTTTTTCGCTGGAGCCTCCCAATACCACCACGGCATCGCCCGCTGCCAGCCAATCTATTCCCGTTACATCTATCATGGTTTGATCCATACAAACCCTGCCCACAATGCTTGCATATTCACTTTTATGCTTGCCACAAACCAGCATTTTACCCACATTGGAAAGTAAGCGCGGATAGCCATCCCCA
Organism: uncultured Christensenella sp.; assembly: GCA_964592125.1. GTDB lineage: Bacteria > Bacillota > Clostridia > Christensenellales > Christensenellaceae > UBA5399. The sequence continues at coordinate 52,577 of CAZQBV010000001.1, read as the reverse complement.
TAGCCTATTTGCACAGTGGCAATGCGGGTGGGCTTTTGGGTGACATAGGTTGCATTGTAGCCAATGGGGGTACCTGCGGGCACCTCCTTAATTTGGGAAATATCCGAAAACACTTGCATCACAGGCCGCAATTGCACTGTTTGCCTACTTACTTCTTCTGATGGATAGTATCCATAGGTAGAAATGCCACAGCGGGAATAATCCAAAGCATATTCGGGAAGCTCTATACAGGCGGCACTGTTGGAGGCATGCACTTTGGGCTGATACCCTGCTGCACGAATTTGTCTCACCATATCATCCAGTTTCTTGTACTGTTCTTGTGTAAACGCCTTATCCGCCTCATCCGCACAGGAAAAATGAGTAAACACCCCACCAATGCAAACATTGGGGCATTCCTCTGCCACCCGCAACAGCATGGTCAGTTCTTCCTTGTCTCTCAGGCCAATCCGATTCATGCCAGTATCTATTTTCATTTGCACATGTGCAATTTTGCCATGTTTGTGTGCATATTGCTGCATATGCAGTATGTCCTCTCCAAAAAAGACACACTGCTCCAGCCCCAGCTCTACAGACAGCTCCGCTTGCGCTGCATTGGCTCTGCCCAGCACCATAATAGGCAAAGCAATTCCTGCCTGCCGAAGTTCAATTGCTTCCTCTGGCAAGGCAATGGCAAGTGCAGTGGCACCTGCCTCCACCGCCGCTTTGGAAATTTCTACTGCGCCATGGCCATAGGCATCGGCCTTCACTACAGCCATTACAGAGTTGTTTGCTTGTTTAGCCAATGCCCTTATGTTCGCTTTATATGCTTGTAAATCTATTTGTGCATAGGTATTTCTATACAATGTTATACCATTTCCTGTGTCAATAATTTCAGCCCTGTGTTACAAAGCAGCTTCGAGGCTTTCGCAGCATCATCCACTTTAAAGATAATCATTGCATTGTCGTGTTGAGACCGAACAAACGAGTACAAGTACTCCACCGCAATGTCGTTATCTGTCAGCACCTCCAGCACCTCAGCCAATCCACCTGCACGGTCTTCCACTTCAATCCCCAGCACTTCTGTTTCGCTGGCAGTGAAGTTGGCCTCGTGCACTATTTTCAGCACTTTATCCGGTTCGCTCACAATCATTCGCAATATGCCAAATTTTGCCGTATCCGCAATAGAAAGTGCTTTCAAATCCACTCCGTGTTCTGCCAGTGCTTTTGTAAGGCTATACAGCCTGCCCTTTTTGTTTTCCACAAATACAGAAATTTGTTTAATCATAATCCCTTACCCTCCATTAAATCAGGTTGCGGTTGTCTATTACGTGTTTTGCCTTGCCCTCACTTCTGGGCAAGGATTTGGGTTCTACAAAGGTCAGTTTTGCGCTTACGTTTAGTACAGAGAAAAGATCATGCAGTATTTTACATTCCAGCTCTTCTATGCCACGAATTTCATCGGAAAACAGATTCTCTGAAAGCTCTACCTGAATTTCCAATACATCGGTATTGTGCTCACGCGATACAATAATCATATAGTATGGCGCAAGCTCTCTGTACTTAATCAGAACACTTTCAATTTGCGAGGGGAACACATTCACACCACGTATAATCAGCATATCATCCGAACGTCCCAGCAAGCGCATCATTTTACGCGTGGTACGCCCACAAGGGCACAGTTCATCACTCAAAGAGGAAATATCCCTAGTGCGGTAGCGTATCAACGGCATCCCTTCTTTTGCCAATGTGGTAAACACCAATTCTCCCTTGGTGTCCGCCCCAACCGGGGTCAATGTATCGGCATCTATAATTTCGGGATAGAATAAATCTTCTTGCACGTGCATACCATTGTGTACTTCACACTCGTTGGATACACCAGGCCCGGTAATTTCACTTAGGCCGTAGATATCGTATGCCTTTATGTTCAGCCTTTCTTCAATTTGCTGACGCATTTCCTTTGTCCAAGGTTCTGCGCCAAATATACCAGACTTCAGTTTCAGTTCCGATTTATCAATGCCCATCTCCTCCATGGCTTCTATCAGGAATAGCGCATAGGAAGGCGTACAGCACAAAATAGTTGCACCAAAGTCTTTCATCAGCATAATTTGCTTTTGTGTGTTACCCGAAGAAGTGGGTATTACAGAGGCACCCATCTTTTCAGCGCCATAGTGCAGCCCCAGGCCGCCTGTAAAAAGTCCATAGCCATAGGAAACCTGCACAATAGACTTTTTAGAAGCACCAGACATATCCAAAGACCGCGCCACACACTCCGACCAATTGGTGATGTCTTTGTGAGTATAACCTACTGCTGTGGGCTTGCCCGTAGTGCCGGAAGAAGCGTGTATGCGAACGATGTCGCTAATGGGTGCCGCAAACATACCATAGGGATAAGAATCGCGCAGATCCTCCTTGGTAGTAAAGGGCAAATGCACAATATCATCTATACTTTTAATATCTTCCGGTTGAATGCCCATATCCTGCATTTTGTTACGGTAAAATTCTACATTCTGGTATACCTTGCACACCAGCTCGCGTAGCCTTGCCGACTGCAATTCCCGCATCTGCTCGCGTGGCATTGCCTCAAAGGTTTCATTCCACATATCAGTTCCCCTCCATTGCCGCTATATTGTATCCAAGTAAAAATGCTTTTTCATTCATTTCCTTGAATTCTGGCTTCACAGTTTTTTGAATCACACTTGTCCAAAGGTTCTTATCAATCCCCATATGGCTGGCCATTACTCCCAGCAACACGGTATTTACAGTTTTCACACTGCCTGCTTCTTGGGCAAGCCCCAAAGCATCTACAAATACTGCCTGTGGAAAATGGCTTTTCACCTGCTCTTGCACATCTTCCGGGTATGTCGCAGCACCCGTAATCACCGGCATGGGAAGTATCTTTTGCGTACTGGAGTAGACATTACCGCCTTCTTTTTTCACATAGGGAAGCCAACGCAGCGCCTCCAGTTGTTCAAATGCCAGCATAACATCTGCACTGCCCGGTTCTATAATAGGCGAATACACTTTCTCGCCCTTATCCCCCATGCGCACATAGGTAACCACACTGCCACCGCGTTGCGCCATGCCATGCACTTCGGAAAGCTTCACATCGTAATTCAGCTCCACAGCTATTTGACCCAGCACGAAGCTTGCAAGCAAAGTACCTTGGCCTCCAACTCCCGCAATCAATATATTTTTCATAGAACCTCACCCCCAGTAATTGCGCCAAACGGGCACACATCGCTACAAACGCCGCAGCCCACACATAGCGATTCATCTATCACCACAGCTTTATCTCCCTGCTTTATGGCAGAGCAGCCCAGCTTCATGCAACTGCCGCAATTCTTGCAATCTGCAGTTACTTTCAGGGATGGCTTTATTGCTTCTCTGTCTATCAGCACACAGGGGCGTTTGGTAATAATAACGGAAAGTTCCTCTCGGGCGGTTTCCTCTTGCAATGCCTTTTTTAGCGCTGGCAGGTCAAACGGATCTACCACCACTAGGTTGTTGATGCCAATGGATGCCACCAGTGCAGGAATATCCACCGCAGGGGTAACCTCTCCCCGTACATTTTTTCCAGTGCCCGGGTGATCCTGATGTCCTGTCATGCCTGTTGTGGAATTATCCAGTATCAACACGGTAGAAGTAGCGCCATTGTACAGCATATTAATAAGCCCGGTAATGCCGGAATGCATAAAAGTACTGTCCCCTATTACACTTACCAGCTTTCTAGCATAGTCTTTGCCACGCGCCTTTTCCATGCCATGCGCCATGCCAATGGAGGCGCCCATGCACAGTGTTGTATCTATGGCATTCAGTGGTGCCAGTGCCCACTGTGTATAGCAGCCAATTTCACCCATTGCCACTTATTTCATCTTGTTCAGCATATAGTACACCGCACGATGTGGACAGCCGGGGCACAAAATAGGCGGACGCTGTGGCACATCTCCACTCTCTATTACATCTGTTTTTTCGCCCAGAAGCACTTCTTTTATTTTATTTACAGAGTATTCACCCTGCACAGAAAAAAGCGCCTTACCCGAAACGGGTATTCCTGCCGCTTTTATCTGGTTTTCTATAAACGGCTCCAGTTCTTCAATCACATAAAGTTTGTCTACTTTCTTGGCAAACTCTGCTATCAACTTTTTAGGCAATGGATACACCATTCCCAGTTTCAATACACTTGCATTGGGCAAAGCTTCTTTCACATAGTCGTAACAAACGCCACTTGTAATAATTCCTATCTTGGTATCGTGCAGTTCCATTTTGTTCAACTCAAATGTATCTGCATATGCAGCAATATCTTCCATACGTTTTTCCAGTACAATATGTCGTGCCCGCGCCATGCCCGGCATCATTACATATTTGCCAATGTTTCTCTCGTATGGCTTACATGTATGTATCTTTGGCTCTGCCAGCTCCACCAGCCCTCGCGAGTGCGATATCCTAGTGGTAGAACGCAGCAACACCGGTGTATCAAACTGTTCGCTTAGTTCGTAGGCAATCTTCATAAAATCTTTGGCTTCTTGACTATCCGAAGGTTCCAGCATGGGCAAGTGCGCACTGCGTGCATAAAAGCGGGAATCCTGCTCATTTTGGCTGGAATGCATTCCCGGGTCATCTGCCACCACTACTACCAGCCCACCATTCACCCCTGTATAGGCGGCGGTAAACAACGGATCAGCAGCTACGTTTAATCCCACATGCTTCATGCAGCAAAGAGCCCGCGCACCACCATAGCTTGCACCACAAGCCACTTCCAGTGCAACTTTTTCATTGGGTGCCCACTCTGCATATATTTCCTTATATTTTACAATGTTCTCTGTGATTTCCGTGCTTGGCGTTCCTGGGTAGGAGGATACCACATCCACTCCTGCCTCGTAGGCACCGCGTGCAAACGCCTCATTTCCCAACATTATTTCCTTCATACAAGCTCCCTCAATTTCTCTGAAGGCACATTACTAGCCTAATCTAGCATAATAGCCGAAAATATATAATATGCCCTAGGATATACCTACAATAGTATAATACAGATTAGATAAAAAGAAAACACTTCATTCGCAATAATAAGGCAATAAAAAAAAGAGACGTTACCGCCTCTTAGCATTACAGTTTTGTTTTGTGTTTGGTTAGGCTTAGCCTTGCCATTGCACGCGCAAGTGCAATCTTGCTTCTGCGGTATTCTTCCGCACTTTGGCGCTGACGAAGGCGTTCTTCCGCACGTTCTCTTGCGCGTTCAGCACGCTTTACATCTATTTCCTCTGGCCATTCCGCAGCTTGGGTAAACATAATAGTATCTTCTGGCCGCACCTCTACAAATCCTTCTGTAACAGAACACAACACCCATTTTTTCCCTGTATTAATGCGTATTTCACCCGGCACAACAGCAATAACCACAGATTCATGGCCTTTTTGTATAGACATTTGACCATCCTCTGTATTCAAAATGATAGATTCTATCATTTCCACAAAAAAGGATCGCTCGGGTGTTAATATTTCCAGTAAAAATTTACCCGCCATACTGCATCACCCCATTGTCTTGGCTTTTGCCCGTGCATCATCCAAGTCTCCCACCATAAAGAATGCCTGTTCAGGAAGATCATCTGCCTTACCATCCAGTATATCTTTAAAGCTTGCTATGGTATCCTTAACTGGCACAAACCTACCGCTTACTCCAGTGTATACTTCTGCAACAAACATGGGCTGAGAGAGGAAACGCTGTATTTTACGTGCACGAAATACCAACATTTTATCCTCTGGCGCCAGTTCTTCCATACCAAGTATAGAAATAATATCTTGCAGTTCTTTATAACGTTGCAAAGCATTGATTACCCTACCGGCTGTTTCGTAATGCTCGTCTCCCACAATACGAGGATCCAAAATACGCGATGAAGACTCCAACGGATCCACTGCAGGATAGATACCTAGCTCCGAAACGTTTCTGGAAAGTACAGTGGTTGCATCCAAATGTGAAAATGTTGTTGCAGGCGCAGGGTCTGTTAGGTCATCAGCCGGCACATAAATTGCCTGTACCGATGTGATAGAACCATGCTTTGTAGAAGTAATTCTTTCCTGCAACGCCCCCAGCTCATTGGCCAGCGTTGGTTGATACCCCACAGCAGACGGAATTCGCCCCAACAAAGCAGATACTTCCGAACCCGCCTGAATAAAGCGGTAAATATTATCAATAAACAACAAAATATTCTGTTGCGTTTTATCTCTTAAATACTCGGCCATGGTAAGACCAGTCATGGCTACACGCATACGGGAACCGGGCGATTCATTCATTTGCCCAAAGGCCAACGCTGTGTTTTGCAGCACGCCGCTTTCCGTCATTTCCTGTATTAAGTCATAGCCCTCTCGGCTTCTTTCTCCCACACCTGTAAATACCGAATAACCGCCACCTTCCGTGGCGATGTTGTGAATCAGCTCATTGATCAACACAGTTTTGCCTACACCCGCGCCACCAAACAAACCAATTTTTCCACCCTTAGCATAGGGTGCTAGCAAGTCAATTACCTTCAGTCCCGTTTCAAATATTTCAGACACAGGGTTTTGTTCTGAAAAAGCTGGTGCATCACGATAGATAGAAGCGTACTCTTCTGTCTCTATCTCGTCCTTGCCATCTATTGCCTGCCCCATTACATTCACAACCCGACCCAAGATGTTATCACCAACAGGTATTTTTATAGGCTCGCCCGTGTTGTGCGCTTTCATGCCGCAATAAATGCCCTCTGTAGCATCCAGCGCAATGCACCGCACCACACTTTTGCCCACCTGCGCGGCCACTTCCATCCAAATTCGTCTGCCATCATTTTCCACAAATAACACGGTGTTAATCATGGGCATTGTTTTTTCAGAAAACTGCACATCCATAACCGGGCCGGTTATTTTAATAATTTCGCCCTCACTAACAGTTTTATATTGATACATAAAGCCATTACTCCTCTTCCATCATGGCGTCCATTGCGCCTACAATTTCTGTTATTTCGCTTGTAATAGATTGCTGCCGTGCACGGTTCATTTGAATGTTAAGCTTGCTTGTCATCTCATCCGCATTGCGCGAAGCATTGTCCATAGCAACCATTCTAGCGCTATTTTCACTGGCAAAGGCCTGTATCAACGCCCCATATACCAAACCAATAATATACTGAGGGATCAGTGTGTCAAAAACCTGCCCAGGAGACGGATGATAGCTCAGCTCATCATCATAGTGCGTTTCCAGCTCAACATCCTTTAACGCATCCGAATCCACGGGAAGCAGCTTCATAGCCACTGGCTCCTGCTTCACATTGGAATAATACCGTGTATAGATCAAATGCACTTCACGCATCACGTTGTCTTTATACATTCCCGCAATATCGCTCACCAGATTCCTTGCCTCGTAAAGAGTAGGGTTCTGTGCTATATGCAGATACTCTACATCGATTGGTTGCTTTTTTCGTTCAAAAAAAGCACGCGCTTCTTGCCCTATCGTAATAATAAACTTATTGCCCGGCTCCATGACGTCCATAGCAAAATTAAGCACATTGGAATTGTAACCGCCTGCCAGCCCCTTGTCTGCAGCTATCACAATATAGGCAGGGATGCCTTCTTCATGCTGATACAAAAACGTGTGGTTCAGTTCGCGAGAATGCGTAAGTATATCTTTTAACGCGGCACGCACACGGTTGAAATACAGTAGGTTTGCATCGTAACGCTGTATTGCTTTTTGCATTTTGGACGTAGAAATCAGCTTCATAGCCTTGGTTATTTGGCTGGTCTGCCCAATTGCTTTTATGCTGTTGCTTATATCCGCTGCACTTCTCATATGGCTTAGTTACTCACTTCCCAATTTATCAGTTCTTTTTCTTCGCTTTTCTGGGCAAAAAAGCTCGTTTTATATTCACTTGCCGCTTCCAAAATCAGCTTCTGCTGCTCATCCGTAATGGCACCTGTTTCCTTCAGCTCTTTCTTTATTGCGGCATGCTTGGCATTAATAAAGTTCAAAAAACCTCTGTTAAATGAACGAATCTGCTTTATAGGTATATCCATCAGTGCTTTATTTGTTGCTACACACAAAACAATAATTTGATCCTCTACAGAAACCGGATCATATTGTGGTTGTATTAACGTTTCCGTCAAACGTTTGCCATTCTCCAAAGCATCCTGCGTTGCCTTGTCTAAGTCAGCCGCAAATTGCGAGAATACCGCCAACTCGCGAAACTGTGCAAGCTCAATTCTAAGAGGCCCCGCCACCTTGCGCATTGCCTTTGTTTGTGCCGCACCACCTACACGCGAAACCGAAAGCCCCACATTTACAGCAGGGCGCTGCCCAGAATTAAACAGCTCTGTTTCTAAGTATATCTGGCCATCGGTAATAGAAATAACATTTGTAGGAATGTACGATGAAATATCTCCATCCATTGTTTCTACAATGGGAAGTGCTGTCATAGAGCCAGCCCCCAGCTTATCCGAAAGCTTGGCCGCACGCTCTAATAGGCGAGAGTGCAAGTAGAAAACATCGCCGGGGTACGCCTCACGTCCCGGCGGACGACGCAACAACAGAGACATTGCACGGTACGCTACCGCATGCTTTGAAAGGTCATCATAGACTACCAAAACATCCTTGCCTTCGTACATAAACTCTTCTGCAATGGCACAACCAGCATAAGGCGCAATATACTGCATAGGCGCAGTGTCACTTGCTGTGGAAACAACAATTACTGTATATTCCAACGCGCCAAATTCATCCAAACGCTTTACAATGTCTGCCACTGTGGAAGCTTTTTGTGCCACCGCCACATATACACAAATTACATTTTTTCCTTTTTGGTTGATAATGGTATCTACTGCAATGGCCGTTTTTCCTGTTTGTCTGTCTCCAATAATCAGTTCCCTTTGCCCACGACCAATGGGAATCATAGAATCTATTGCCATAATGCCTGTTTGCAGTGGCTGACTAACAGCCTGACGGTCTATAATGGGCGGTGCTTCCGCCTCTATTGGACGATACGCGTTTGTAGCAATGTCGCCTCTGGCGTCCACAGGAATACCCAACGGATTTACCGCTCTGCCCAACAAAGCATTGCCAACAGGCACACGCACCACGCCACCAGTATGACGCACCATAGAACCCTCTGTTACATTGGTGGGGCTGTTTAAAAGCACCGCACCAACGCGTTCTTTTTCCAAATTCATTACAATGCCATAAATTTCGTTTTCAAACTGCAATAACTCGCCGTTTTTCACACCGTCTAATCCGCGAACAAATACAATACCATCCCCAACACGTTCTACAATTCCAATCATAGAAACATCATATTTAGAATCAAAGCGCTCCACTTTTTCCAATAGATCTTTGCTGATGGTAGTTTCGCTTATTTCACCATCCACTTGCTTTTCTATGGATTTCACCATCTCGTCCAGCTCGGCATGATCCATGATCCCCGAATTTTCACCCATATAGTTATGAATCCTTTCCAAATAAGACCGGATACTCAAGTCGTAAATCATATTGTTCACGGTCGCGCAAAAACCACCATACAAACTAGGATCAATTTCTACAGTAAACTCTATTTTTGCACCAAGTAATTTCTCAAACCTGTCTATTATTACTGTGAGTTCTTCATCAGGCAGCTTTGAAGCGCTCACAAGTTTCCCCTTAAGCTCCTTCAAAGTTTAGCCCACCTTCTCGAAAAATTTTTCAATAATATCCTTATTGTCAGCATAAGAAACTTCACGTTCCAAAACTTTTTCTGCAATTTGCACAGCTATCCGCGTCACTTCTTGGCGCATATCTATAATAGCTTGCTTTTTTTGCTCTTCCACATGCTTCTTGGTACGTTCTCTTATTTCCTTGGCTTGCTCTTCTGCTTCCAACGCAATTTGCTTCGCTTGCTCATCTGCAATATCCTTGCCTTGATTAATAATTTGTGCAGCAAGCCCCTGCGCATTTTCCATCATCTCATCATATTTTGCCTTTAACTGTTCCGCATCCGTTTGCAGCTTAGACGCATCATCCAATTGTTGCTGAATGCCGTCTGTACGTTTGTTCATAAACTTCATAACCGGCTTATACAGCAGCCAACGCAAAAAGACAAACAGTATGACAATATTAATGATATAAAGGCATATTTCCCAAATATTTATTTCCATATGCTTCCCCTAGTATTTCTTTTGCCCAACACGCACAGCTCAGCCAATTTATTAGCCTCCCATGGTGAAAATCATCATGATGGCAATAACAAAACCATAAATGGCTGTAGATTCTGCAAGTGCCAAACCAATCAATAATACTTGGTTTATTTTTCCTGTTGCCTCGGGCTGGCGCGCAACAGCTTCACATGCTTTGCTGGTTGCAATACCCATACCTACGCCTGCTCCCAAACCTGTCAGAACCGCAATACCGGCACCAATTGCTATTAAACCTGTTTCCATTTCCCTACCTCCTAAAATATAAGTGTATATAAATATCTAATCAATAAAACTCTATTCTAATTTTTCGTTTGTAAATGAAAGCGTAAGTGTAGAGAACACATAGCTTTGCATTACAACGTGGAACAATATTAAATAAATGGATGCAAGTGCGGGTATCACAAATGCAAAATTACCCATTCCACTATAAATAAGATCCATGATCAATAAACCACTGAATAGGTTGCCAAACATACGACAGGCAAGCGATACAGGTATTGTAATTGCCGATAAAATATTAAAAGGCAACATAAACGGTTTTGGCTGGAGATATGTTTTCATCCATCCCACCAGACCTTTGTAACGTATGGAATATCCAATAATAAGCACAAAAGTAATCAACGCCAAAGCTATTGTACAGTTAAGGTCTGTTGCAGGCGAACGAACACCCATAAATTCGGTTAGCCCACCTAGAATAACAAAGGTATAAAGTGTCAGCATATAAGGCGCTATAGAAGAGCCGGCTCGCTCTCCCAAAACATTGACAGAAAACTTTTTGATTCCACCAACTGCCATTTCCAAAACATTTTGCAGTCCCTTGGGCACTGTTGCCCAACGTTTTATAAATACAAATTTAAAAAGCAACCCCAAAACAATAATGGCAGCCGTTACACAATATGCCGTTATCACAGTTACGCTTACCTGCGCTCCGCCAAACAACAAAACTTTTTCTGGAGTAATAGACGGTATGTCCATTGCCATCTTATTCATGGCCTGCACCACCCTTTCCCTGTTGCTCTGCAGTTGTTTTTTTGTTCTCTCTTATATTGTTTACTATGGGCATGCCAATCATAGCAATTGCCAAACCACCCGCACACCAAAGTACAGAGTTTAGGCTTACATATTTGCCAAGCAACCAAAGCGTAACTAAAATAAGCGCTAGTTTACCTACCGATATCATAACGCCCAATGAAATGTTCGTTTTACTGGCTGTCATCATTATCACAGTTTTTCGAAGTAACATCACTTGAAAAACACCTAGCGCAAAACCAATAAAAATTGCCCACATAAAAACATACCCATCCCGTCTGTAATTAAGTCTTATAGTAGTTTAGCCTACCTGATCCTTTTATGCAAATCACCATAGGTCGGAATAGATCAGAAAACGCCCAAAAATACCGATTTTTTTTAGTTTCTACCTATTTAATAGTTTGATAGCTTTAAAATCGTTAATACGTCTCAAAATAACAACTATTGCGCGGCGAAAATATCTCCGCAGCAGTACGGGAACACGCATCAACATTAGTTCCTGTTAGCAGACAAGACAGTTCGGTAATGTCTACATTTATATCGCACCCCCCTGTTATAGCGCCAATAACTACTTGTCTATTTTCAAAATTTACCGCAAGATTATAGTCTCGTTCTAAAAACGAATCTTCTACATGAATGGAAAACGAACCCCTGTTATCGTAATCATAGCTTTGAAGTGCCCACACAGGGTTTACAACGCGCATCATTGTAAATTCCTCTATATTGCCTACAGTCTTACCTATTGTCGCAGGCAAAAAATAACTGCAACTTTTAGATCCCGTTGCGTGAATAAGTGATTTGCGCTGTTGTTCACTCTCAAACACAAGCTCAAAAATATCTGCAGTATTGTCTTTTACATAATACAAGGCATAGGCCGCAGTATCTCCATCTATTAGATACGATATATATCCACCATCTGCAAATAACAATCTTAGCCATGCTTCCATTCTGGCTGGTTTTCGCATAAAATGGTTGTCAAATTGGTTCACATATTTATTATATGCTCTACCTAGCGCTTGCAACGGAAGTCCATCCATACTTTGTGCGGTAGTTACCATATCCATAATTTGGGTTGGATCTGTTGTTTCGTCCATTTTTCGCACATATGCTACCGTTTCGTAACCAAACTGTCTGTAGAAAGAATGTTTGAAAGGATGCAGAAATGTTACCTCTCTACCATCTTCATACATTCCTATCAATGCGTTTTTAATCAATTCCCGCATAAGTCCTTTTTTTCGAACTTCAGGCAAGGTAGCACAACCCGCCAAAAAAGGAGCATTATATTCGACGCCCGACAATTGCGCCTGAAAATTCAATTCAAACAAATCTGCAACTAGTCTATCTTCATTGAAGTAACCCAATCCATCTTCCACATTGGCGGCAACCTTAAAATATGTTTCTATAAATGCGTCTGAATCATCAAAACAGTTCTTCCAAACCTGCTTCACTTGGGGTAAATCAGCTTGTGTCAACCATCTTACTTCCATATTTCCTCCTCTTCATAGTATATTAATTTTTTTTATCAATAATGCCATTTGCCTAAAAAGAAGCTTTTCTATCAGTGTTTTGTATTAATACTATTACCCGCAATATAGCTTCCAAAAACCATAAAACTTTGCACAAATATAATCCTGCAAAATCTATAGCGCTATTCTGGCCAAGCAACACCTCCCAACAATGTCACTTTTGCATTGGGTGGTGCGTATAAAAAACGCATGTGAATAAAAATTCACATGCGTTTGCAATGTTCATAAGCTATTTTTGATTCAATAGTACATTGTATTTATTTACCATAAATGCAGGATAGTAGGATTGTTTCGCTTTCCGTATTCCCGGTACCCCCATGTCCTCTTCACGGTTGATATATTTGCAATCACTCCAAAAATTTGCTGCAAATTCCCTGTTGATATAAGCATAAAGACCACGAAAGTCCTTATCCGCTTTTTCTATGTGTATCAGGCAAGCCTCTTCGTTAATACGCTCCCCCACAGAAAAAGCAGCCACCTGTCCATCTATCCGCGCCACACATCCTTGCAATCCCAGCTCCTCCATGTGATCCAAAGCCCTCACGATAGACTGTTTTTCCTCGAATGCCACACGTTCATCTGCTTCGCTTTCTTTGGCCCATTTATCTTGCAGTTGCAAACATTCATCTCGAAATTTTGGGGTATACTCATCTAGGCTACTATTATATTTTTTTAGAAAGGTATTAATATGATTGCGCTTCGAATGGTACTTCTTGCCCTTCAGCTGAATCAAGTCTTCCGCATGGTACACATATTCAGAATTGTTCGCATCGTATTCAAATTGATACCTATCACCGCAGTCGGCTTTTATCTTGGCCACCATTTCATCTGTTGCTCCCTTAATAAAAAAGCTGCCATAGGTGTCAAACATATACTCCTCACAAGCCAGCATATGCGGTAGAATAGAGTCATTCATATCTTTTAAAAACGGGGGCAACAGCAATGGCCTGTACATATCACTATCCATAGCAATTAACATCGCCTTTGTGTCAGCAGCAAATCGAATATCCCAAAAATGCTGCCAAATAAAATGATTGGCAAACGAAGCTTCGGATTGCAAATAGCCATGATGCTTTGTATACGTTTCAAATAATTTTCGATATTCCAAAAGAATCGGTTTAAACTGCGGTGTATTTTCTGACCCTATTAGTCTTGCTTCACATTGCATACTAGGCCTCTTTCCGCATCCAGTTTTACCATTGTCCCACTTTTTAATAAATGGGTGGCACTCACCGCCCCTACCAGCACAGGTATTTCTAGTGCCATACCCACAATAGCAGCATGCGATTCCGCACCACCTTCTTCTGTAATCACACCTGCTGAGCGTTTCATTAAGTCCACTATATCATTTGATGTGTGGTGAATAACCAAAATATCGCCCTGCCTAAAAAATTGCCGGGCTTCCTGCTCTGTTTTTGCCACACATAGGTTTGCCTGTGCACACAGCGCATTAATTCCCATGCCCTTTACCAACACATTCCCTACCATATGCACTTTCAGTAGATTTGTAGTGCCCGCAATGCCCAAGGGTATGCCTGCCGTAATTACTACCAGATCTCCATTTTCCAACATCCCTTTTTCTTTTGCATTGTATACGGCAGTTTCAAACAACTCATCCGTTAGTTCCTTATTCTCCATCTCCAATGGGGAAACACCCCACGACATATTCAGTTGGCGCAGCACAACTGGGTCTGGCGAACAGCCTATGATTGGTATAGCTGGACGGTATTTCGATACCTGCCGTGCCGCTACGCCTGTTTTGGTTACTGCAATTATAGCAGCAGCCCCCAAGTCATATGCTGTGGTGCAGGCCGCATGTGATATTGCGTTGGTTACATCGTAACATTCTGGCAACTCGTCTTTTTCCAGCCTGCGTTCATAATCTATATCATCTTCTGCCCGAAGGGCAATACGCGCCATTGTTTCCACTGCCTCCACAGGGTATTGCCCCGCAGCAGTCTCTCCCGAAAGCATAATGGCACTGGTTCCATCGTAAATTGCCGTTGCTACATCTGTAGTCTCGGCTCGGGTTGGCCGTGGGTTGTGCATCATGCTATCCAACATTTGTGTCGCGGTAATCACAATTTTACCTGCACGATAGGCTTTATTTATCAGTCTCTTCTGCAGTACGGGAACATCTTCCAACGGAATTTCTACTCCCATATCGCCACGTGCCACCATAATGCCATCCGACAATCGCAAGATATCATCTATATTTTTTACACCTTCTGCATTTTCTATTTTTGCAATAATTCTAACTTTGCTACCACCATTCTGATCTAGCAATTTTTTAATATCCAATATGTCCTGCGAATTGCGCGTAAAAGACGCTGCAATAAACTCGAACTGGTTTTCTATGCCAAACAGCAAGTCAGACTTATCTTTTTCGCTAATATAGGGTAACGACAATGAAATGCCCGGTATGTTCACGCCTTTTTTATCGCTTAACAGCCCGCCATTTACCACCTTACACACCACATCAGTTTGTGTGGTGCTAATCACAGTCATGCCAACCAATCCATCATCAATTAGAATGGTGGCGCCCTCGTGCACATCACTGGGCAAATTTTTAAAAGAAACGGAAACCTTATCTTCCGTTCCCAGTACATCCTCCGTAGTAAGCGTAAATATTTGATCTTTTTTCAATACCGCCACGCCATTTTCAAAAGACCCAATACGTATTTCGGGGCCTTTGGTATCCAGCATACAAGGCAAATATATCCCCATTTCAGTGCTTAGTTTTCTTAGTTTTTTTAGACGTTTCAATTGTTCTTCATGGTCACCGTGCGAAAAGTTTAATCTTGCTACATCCATACCTGCTTGCAGCATCTTTTTCATTATTTTTATATCTTCACATGCCGGACCCAACGTACATATTATTTTTGTTTTCCTCATGTCCTTTTCCTTTATAATCGCTCTATTTTTACTTGTTTATAAAACTGTTCAAACAGTTCCCTTGTGCAAAGCCGAGTTCCCTCTCTCGTAATTGAGGCCGTTGCCGCGGCAACACCTGCATGCAGCATTTTGTCTGGTGAACTATATAGGTTGGCCACCATTCCCGCAACCATAGAATCCCCTGCACCTACTGTAGAAAGTACTTTTACTTTTATTGGCTGTGCAAAATAGGCTGCCTCTTTGCTGCAAATAACCGCTCCTTCGCTGCCCATGGATACCGCCACAATGCCAATACCTTGTTCTAGCAACTTTTCGCAGGCTTCCTTCACTTCAGCTACAGTAGTAGCTTTTTTCCCAGTTAGCACTGCCAGTTCATCCGTATTGGGTTTAATTAGAAATGGTTTTTGCCGCACTCCTAATTTTAAAACTTCACCATCTGCATCCAAAACACATCGTATTCCCTTTTTATGTAAAGCGCCAATAATGTCTGCATAATATCCAGGTTCGCACCCCGGTGGCAAGCTGCCCGTCAGCACCACAACATCATCCTTTTGCGCCGAATCACACAATTGATCCGCAATTTCTTTCAAAATCTGCGGCGTTACTTTTTCACCACTTTCATTTATCTCCGTAATGGTCTGTTTCTCCGCATCAAAAATTTTTGTGTTTGTACGGGATGCCCCTTCCAGTCTACAACATTCATAAGAAATCTGGTGGCTATCCAACCTACCAGTTATAATTTCGCCATCCGACTGGTAAATCAGCCCCTTCACACATACTTTTTGATCCAGTTCTTTCAACACAACAGCGGTGTTGATTGCCTTGCCAGCACCATCCGTAACCACTTTGTAAGGTCTATTGGTACCACCATAAATAAAACTGTTCAAATAGATGGTTTTATCTATAGTAGGATTTACATATAAGCATAATACCATATTTTTTTCCTTTCACAATTATATATAAACACCAAAACACATTATACACGCACTACTTGCTTCCCGCAAGCTTGGCAGGCTATGCTAGCTTATTAATTTTTTATAAACAAAAGAACAAAAAGAGTACTTGCACTTAAGTAAAAGTTATTGATTTTAAAAATACTGTATGGTACTATTAAAAAGGTTATGCTGACGTGGCACAGATGGTAGCGCAGCTGATTCGTAATCAGCAGGTCGGGGGTTCGAGTCCCCCCGTCAGCTCCACAAAAAAAGACGCTTTTTAGCGCCTTTTTTGTTTGTTCAATTCTATCTCTTGCTGGTTATCCCACTCTGTTTCGCAGTTCCCCAATGCCATCTATCACCACTTTTATCTCGTCTCCCAGCTGCATGGGGCCAATGCCCCCTGGCGTACCCGTGGCCACAACATCTCCCGGATATAGGGTTTTAAACCCACTGATATATTCCAGCAATGTAGGAATGTCAAAAATAAAATCTTTGGTGTTTGCATCCTGCACCGTTTTGCCATTCAACACTGCGCGCAAACGCAATGACGAAGGATCCAGTTCCGTTTCCACCCATGGGCCAAAGGGGCAAAAGGTATCAAACCCTTTGCAACGCTGCCATTGGTCAGTCATATCCTGCAAATCCCGCGCGGTCACGTCATTCAGGCAAGTGTAGCCAAAAATATAGTCCCAAGCATCCTCTTTTTTTATATTACGGCAAGTTTTGCCCACCACAAAGGCCAGCTCTGCCTCATAATCCAGTTGTTTCGAAACATTTGGTGCGGGTTTTATAATTGTTTCCTCTGGGTTTAGCACAGAGCTAATCAGCTTAGAAAACAAAAGGGGCTCCTTCCGCAGACTCATTTCAATTTCTTCCGCATGTTTTTTATAGTTCAGCCCCACAGCAACAATATCCTGCGGCACAGTGGGCGCAAGCAATTTGCACTCGCTTAATGGGTAGCTTTCGCCCGTGTATCGAATTTCCTCAAACGGCTCCCCTTCAAGGCAATGGGCACTCTCTTCCTTTATTTCTGCATAAACTATTCTTTCGTGCACCTGCACTCTTCCAATTCTCATACAGCAACTCCCCCAAACTATTTTTCTAAGTTTCTACCTATCATTTTAAACGCAAATAGCGAATCTGCCAATAGTTCTAAATCTTCTTTGCTGGTAAGTTTTGCAATCTCAAATGGCACTGCTGCTTTATTGGTAGAAAAAATGGCAGTTACGCCTTCCTTATAAGCGCGCTCGTAATGTTGCCCTATATCCCCTACCAAAGCAACCACTGGCACTCCACAAGCCTTTGCCCTTTTTGCAATGCCAATAACCACCTTGCCTTCCATGCTTTGCCCATCCAACATTCCTTCACCTGTAATTACCATATCGGCATCTTGAATTTTATTCTCAAATTCCACTGCATCCAAAAGCAAGTCTATCCCCGGCACCATTTTTGCATGAAAGAAAGCCAGCAATGGCAACGCCATTCCGCCTGCCGCGCCTGTTCCCGGTATTTGCAGCAGATCTTGCCCCGTTTTTTCCAGAAGAGCGCCTGCAAACATTTCCAGTATGCCATCAATCTCTTCAATCTGCTCAACGGTTGCACCCTTTTGCTTGCCAAAAACATGCGCTGCGCCGTTTGCCCCACACAATACATTGCGCACATCGCAGGCAATCAAAAATTCTACCTGTTGCAAGTTATCTGGAACCTTATCGGTAGAAATTGAATTTAAAGTTTTCAGCCCGTTTGGCGTAAGCGGTATTTCCTTTCCATCCTTATCCAAAAATAGAATGCCCAGCGCACTTGCCATTCCCGCACCGCCATCCATAGTGGCACTGCCCCCAATGCCCAAAATAATTTTTGTACAGCCCTTTTCCACCGCATCCACCACCAGTTGACCTGTACCATAGGAGGTTGCGTTCATTGGTTGCTTGGGCTCGCAGGTTAGGGTAACCCCACTTGCCGCCGCCATTTCAATCACAGCAGTTTTTCCGTCTGGCAAAATTCCATAAAAGGCTTTTACCTGCGTAAAATTAGGCCCCGTTACTTGTTTTTCAATTATTTTACCACCGCTACTTGCCAAATAGGCCGCTACCATACCCTCTCCGCCATCAGCAATAGGCACTTTTATGACCTGTGCATCCGGTACATTCTTCAGTATGCTTTTTTCCACTATATCGCATATTTCCACAGAGCTAACTGTGCCTTTAAACGAATCTGGCGCAATGACTATTTTCATCTCCGGTTCCCCATTTGTTTATACTATTTTTTAGACAGCATGCAAGCTTATTACATACTTGGTTCTTTTTCCGCTTCTTTCATAGCTTGCATCAACTGAATGCTTTCGGAAACATTGTCTGTACGATTGCAATTTTCCCATTCTGTCCATATATACTCTACGCCAACAAACCCTTGATAGTGTGTTCGTTTCATTTCTTTGATAATGGCATTGTAATCAATGGCATTTTCACCAATCACAGTTTGCAGTTTGCCTTTGGCCGCGCCCCTAGCATGAAAGTGGGAAGCATGAGTAATCAGCGGATGTACCCGCTCGTCCGGTATTCCCATTTTTGCGAAATGCGTATAGTCCAGCGTAAGAGTCAGTCCTTGTGTATCCTGCACCAGCTTTGCTGTTTTTTCCGGCGTATCCACAATAGAGCCCAAATGTGCCTCCACAGCAAATATCAGCCCAGCCTGCTGCGCCATATCCACCCGCCACAGCAGTTCTTCCACCACTCTCTGGTAAGAGCTTTCGTAGGTTTCCTCTTCAAAATGCACCCCGGGCAAGCAGGTAATATGCTTACTTCCTGCAGCAATGGCATATTCTATCAATTTTTGAAATTGAACTCGTTCCTCTTCACGCACCTTTGAATTGGGATGGTTGATTGCCTTCACCGAAAAATCAAGATCGCTTTGCAGAAAAACATCTGCAACTGCAATCCCCGCATCCAAAACACTTTCTTTTAGCAACTTCCCCTGTTTTGCAGGCTGGTCAAACACCATAGATGGCTGCAGATGCGACCTATCCTGAAACAACCCAATATCCACTCCATCAAAGCCCAGTAGTTGAATCAATTTTAAAACATTCTGGTGCGGAAGCAAAGGAAAGGCAAAGTCCGCACAGGCATATTGAAAAGACATAGCTGATTCCCTTTTTATTTTTTTGCTTCTTGTTCTTCAAATTCTACTTTGCATTTGTCGCATTTATAGCCACAATACTCTGCCGGGCAATAGCAAACGCCCTCGTCAAATGCCAGTCTCAGCCCACATACGGGGCAAATAACACTGCATTCTGGTTTTCTCTTCATCATAGTATTTTCCTTTCTGTTTATGCATTTACAGCAAACTGTGTAAATTCCAAAACTCCGCCAGACTGCATATAGTTTTACACAATCTGGCGGCTCTATTTGGACATACCCTTGCTCCCATTCGGAACAAAAACCTACAAATATAAATTCTAAATGTGAATGGGCTGTCCGTGCGCAATATGCGCAGCTTCCATAATTGCCTCACTCACCGTTGGGTGTGGGTGGATTACGTGTGCCATCTCTTCAATTGTCATTTCCATACCCAGGTATCCCACAATACCCCAAATCATTTCGGTTACATGAATGCCCACAAGGTGCGCACCCAAAAGTTGACCATACTTTACATCGTAAACCAGCTTCACAAAGCCCGTTTCATCCCCATAGGAAATTGCTTTTCCGTTTGCAGACAGTGGAAATACCGCTGTTTTCACGTTCAAGCCGCGCTTTTTCGCTTCCTGTTCTGTCAGCCCTGCACTGGCCACTTCAGGCACAGCATAGGTACATTTGGGTATATTGTCATAGTTGATTGCCTGCGTTTGTTTGCCGCAAATGGCATCCACTGCCAACATTCCCTGTGCGCTTGCCGTATGCGCCAGCGCCAGCTTGCCATTCACATCGCCAATGGCGTAAATTCCCGCCGCGGATGTGCGCATTTTGTCATCCACTTCTACATACCCGCGCTGGTTGGTTTTCACGCCTGCCGCCGCTAGGTTTAGTTCCTGTGTGTTGGGCGAAATTCCCGTCGCCGCCAAAATCACTTCAGCCTCAACTGTCTGGCTCTTTCCGCCGCACTCTAGTGTTGCTTTCACTGTTTTGCCATCGTTCTTTACATCCGCTACTTTGGTATTCACATGCACTGTAAATCCCTTTTTCACAAATTCCTTCTGCACCAATGCCGACACTTCTTCATCTTCATTGGGAAGCAACCGTGGCAACATCTCTACAATGGTTACCTTGCTGCCATATGCGGCAAACACAGTTGCAAATTCCATGCCAATGGCACCCGCTCCCACCACCAAAATACTTTTGGGCGCAGTGGTTGCCTGCAGCGCACGCTTGCTATCCCACACGTTTGCCTGAGAATAATCCAGCATGGGCAGTGCAAAGGGCTTGCTACCCGTAGCAATAATGATATTCTGTGCCGATACTTTTTCGCCGGTGGACAGTGTCAGTTCTTTTTTACCGGAAAACTTTGCTGTTGCTTTTAGCACTGTTATCTTATTTTTCTTCATCAAATAGTCTATGCCGCGCACCAGCTTACCGCTTACTTCGCGGCTTCTTTTTTGCGCTTTTGCATAGTCTGCCTGAATGCCCGAAACCGAAAAGCCAAACTTTTCCCCTTCGGAAAGGTCATGAATGATTTCCGCATTGCGCAGCAGAGACTTGGTGGGGATGCAGCCCCAGTTCAGGCACACACCACCCAAGTTTTCCTGCTCTATCACAGCGGTTTTTTTGCCGGCAAGGGCAGCTTTTATTGCTGCCACATAGCCGCCCGGGCCCCCGCCAATTACAATTACATCAAAATTTGTCATATCTTTGCCCCACTCAAATCATCAGTTCCGGCATTTCCACATATTCCTTAAAATCATGCAGGAATCTGGCCGCCGGTGCCCCATCCACAATGCGATGGTCAAAGCTGAGTGTCATTTGGAACACGCTGGTAAGCTTGGGCTGTCCGTTTTCGTCCGGAACAAAGGTTTGCTTCACCGCGCCCACTGCCAGTATGCAGCATTCCGGCGGATTGATCACAGCGCTGAACTGCTCCACACCAAACATACCCAAATTGGTAATAGTAAATGTGCCACCGCTCATGTTATCCATAGAAAGCGAACCGCATTTTGCATCCATCGCCATATCCGTAAGGCTCTCGCCCACTTCTGCAAGACTTTTTTGATCCACATTTTTAATCACGGGAACTGTCAGCCCTTTGTCTGTATCCACTGCCACACCAATATTGATGCTGCGCTTAATCAGTATATTGTTACCTTCCAGCACAGAGTTTATATTGCGATGCTCTGTTAATGTTTTTGCCGCAATCTTTGCCAGAATCGCATCTAGGCTCAGCTTAATTCCCTTGTCTTTATAGCGCTTGCGCAAGGCCAGAATTGCAGTTGCATCCGCAGTTGTAGTCAGTGCCGCGCAAGGCTTTTGCAGGTTGCTTTCGCTCATGCGTGCCGCAATTGTTTTTCTGGTTGCAGACATGGGAATGGTTTCCAATATCTCGCCCAGTTGCGCACCAGCCATGCCGCCACCTTGCAGGAAGGCAAGCACATCCGCCTTCACAATACGTCCGCCGGGCACGCCCGGGGCAACCATACGGTAATCAATGCCATTGTCCTGTGCAATTTTCTTTGCCAATGGGGATACGCGCACGCGAGCACCAGTGGATACCGCGGGCGCAACTATAACCGCTGCTGCCACAGGTGCTGCAATCGGAGCCGCAACTGCTACTGGCGCTGCCTCTGCAGCTGGCTTTGCACTCTCCTCAGCCTTATAGGTTTCGCCCTCATCCAAAAACACAATGATATCTGCATAGCAGGGCACTGTGTCCCCTTCTTCCACCAGCAGTGCACCCACAATACCGGAATCGGTAGCGTATATTTCCTGTGTGGATTTATCTGTTTCCGCCTCTATGATAGCATCACCATCTGCTACAGTATCGCCCACCTTTACCAACCATTTTGCTACAGTGGCTTCGGTCATGTTTACACCTATTTTAGGTAAAGCCATTTTTCTTGCCATGACTTGCTGCCTCCTTATTTGTTGCTAAGCGCTGTGTGCACCGCATCTATAATTTTTTGTTTGCCGGGAATGCAAATTTCTTCCAAACCTTTGTTGTATGGCATGGGCACATTCAACGCACCCACACGAATGGGCGGAGCGTCTAAAAGATCAAAACCGCGGTCTATAATTTCCGCAACTATGTCGCCTGCCATGCCGCCACGAATATTTGCCTCTTGGCAAACCACCACGCGATTTGTTTTCGCAACAGAGTTCATCACTGTTTCGTAATCCAACGGCAATAAAGAAATCAAGTCGATGACTTCGCAGGAGATGCCTTCCTTCTCCAGCTCTGCCGCTGCTTCTTTTGCATGCAGTGCCATCATGGAATAGGCCACTATGGTTACATCGCTGCCCTCGCGGCGTATTGCTGCTTTGCCAAATGGCACTGTATAGTTTTCGCCTTCCGCACCCTCCGGCACTTCGCCTTTATGCTGGTAGCTTCTTTTGTGCTCAAAGAAAATAACGGGGTTGTCATCGCGAATTGCACTCTTCATCATACCTTTAATATCATACGGCTCTATGGGCGCAACCACTTTGAACCCGGGCACATGGTTAAACCATGCTTCAAAGGACTGAGAGTGCTGTGCCGCGATGCCGCCACCCGCACCAAACGGAGCGCGCACCACAAGTGGCATATGCACTTTCCCACCAAACATATAGCGCATTTTTGCAGCCATATTTACCAGCTGATCCATACCCAATGTAATCCAATCGGAATAGAGCACTTCTACCACAGGCCGAAGGCCGGTAGCCGCCGCACCTACACCTGCACCCACAAAGGATGACTCGGAGATGGGTGTGTCTATCACTCTGTCTTTTCCAAACATGTTCATAAGATCCAGCGTAATGCCAAATGGGCCACCACGCACACCGATATCACAACCCAGCATTACTATGGTTGGGTCTATTGCCATTTCTTCTTTAAAAGCATCATTCAATGCTTGTCTTACTGTAATTTCCGCCATTTTATATTTCCTCCAGATCAAACAATGACTTCGCCATCAGCGTAGATATCATCATAAAGCGTTTCTACCGGTGGCTCTGTGCATTCGTTTTGAGCGTAGTTGATGGAATCTGCAATGATATCAATTGCATCTTGCTGCAAGGCATCCACTTCTTTTTCTGTCATTAGCTTGTTTGCAATAAAGTATTCTTTCATGCGTTTGATAGGCTCATACTCCCAAAATACATTGTCTGTCTCCAGATCTCTGTACCACTGATCATCCGCAACAAAGTGACCCAACAGACGAATATAACGTGCTTCTATTAAGGTAGGGCCGCCACCTTCTCTGGCTTTTGCCACTGCTTTTTTCACAGCTTTGTATACTTCAAATACATTGAAACCATCAATCTGTACACCCTCTATACCGTAGCCAATGGCTCGTTTGTAAAGGTCGGTTTCTTTGGCCACCCAGCCAATCTTGGTTGCAATGGCATACTGGTTGTTTTCAATCAAGAAAATTGCGGGTAAATTCCAAGCTGCCGCCATGTTGATAGACTCGTGCCAAACGCCTTGGTTGGTACCACCATCGCCATGGAAACAAATTGTAACCCCATTGTTTTTCAAAACGTGTGCGGAAAGCGCTGCACCCAACGCCAAAGGCATACCGCTTCCTACAATACCGGTTGCTCCCAGCATACCTGTATCCACATCGGCAATATGCATAGAACCACCTTTACCACGGTTCAGTCCCTCATATTTTCCGTGAAGCTCTGCCATCATCGCGCGAATGTCGGCACCTTTTGCCAGTGTGTGGCCATGCCCTCTATGTGTAGAGGAAATGTAGTCTGTCTTTTTTAGGTTGGCACATGCACCCACTGCAATTGCTTCTGCACCCACATAGGAATGTGCCAAGCCATAAATTTCGTTTTTCATCCAAAGCGTTTTGACCTGAGAATCGAATTCCCGAATCAAGCACATTTGATGAAACATGTGTTTTTGCTGTTCCAGAGAAAGATCATCCGGCGCAACCAAGTCTGTCATTGCAGGCAACGCCTTTTTGATATACTCTTTGGTTTTTTTATCCATGATAATTACCTCGTTTATTATAATTCTAACTTAGTTTACTTTTGTTTGCGCACTTCCACGCCCGCCAAGTTTTCATAGTGGCGAATAATGGCGTCGTGGTCACAGGCTTGCATACCCGCTACTTTAAGCCCTTGCATAACTTCCATTACATTTGCCGTTAGCGGAATGGGCGAGTTTACCGAATGCGCTGCATCCAATGCATTTTGCAAATCTTTGATATGCAACTCTATACGAAAGCCCGGGTTAAAGTTGCCATCCAATACCATGGGCATTTTCGCATCCAACACCGTGCTGCCCGCTAAACCTCCCCGAATTGCCTGATATACTTTTTCTGGGTCTACACCGCATTTGGTGGCCAACACCATTGCTTCGCTCATGGCCGAAATGTTGAGTGCAACAATGATTTGGTTGGCCAGCTTGGTTACATTACCGCTGCCCACTTCACCTACATGAACTGCCGAGGAACCCATTTTCAGCAGCATGTCTTTTACCTTTTCAAATGCCGCTTCATCTCCACCTACCATAATTGCCAATGTACCTTCCACTGCCTTTGGTTCCCCACCAGACACTGGGCAATCCAGTAAAATCACGCCCTTTTTCTCGCATTCTGCTGCAATTTCTTTGCTGGCTATGGGGGAAATAGAGCTCATATCCACAACAATGGTGCCGCTTTTCGCGCTGGAAAGCACACCGCCTTCTCCCAGTATCACTTCTTTCACATGCGGCGAGTTTGGCAGCATTGTTACAATCACATCTGCCTGCCCAGCTACATCAGCAATATTTTTTGCTGTTGATGCGCCAGCACTGGCAAGTTCTTTCACCGCGTCTTCTACCACATCAAACACCACCAGGTCATATCCGGCTTTTAACAAATTTTTTGCCATGGGCTTGCCCATGATTCCCAATCCAACAAATCCAACTTTTGACATTGCTATATCTCCTTCTAATTTTATTTCTGTACAGGATAGGTAAATGTTTCGCCCGGGTTCATAATTACGGGTACAGGCGATCCATTGCCATATCTATCTTTCATGTCATCCAGTGCTTTTGCAAATTCATCAATATCGCTATTGTTACGGTCGGAATAGTGACATGCCACTGCATACTCCAACCCCAACCATTTGCTTGCCAAAGCAGCTTCGTATGGGGTCATCTCACCAGTTAAAAACTCCGGAAGGAAGTCGAAGCAGTTTTCTATTGTCACATTCATTAGTCCTACCTGTGGGCGATGAAGCTCCCCTATCAGTTTCATGTCTGAAAACAACGCCGTATCACTGGCGTTGTAAACACGTGTGCCATCTGGCAGATAAATGATAAAGCCCAGCGCAAACCCATCTAAAGCCGTACCATCGGCTAGGCGAACAGAAGAACGGTGCATGCTTACCACGGGCCGCACGGTAATCCCGCACTCTCGCACAGTTAGCCCCCACACTGTTTGCGTAATCAACTCTTTGGGCACGCCCCTGTCAATTAACAAGTTCATTGTTTCGCCACCACAAATTACTTTGCAATTGTCGCGTGCAATAATTTTGGGTGCATCCTGCATATGGTCAAAGGCTCCGTGGCTTAAAAGAATCAAATCAATTTTTGGCAAATCTGCCGATTTTAACGGCGCCTTATCGTTATCGTCCAGATACGGGTCTATTAAGATTGTTGTTCCATCATCAGTTGTAATTAGAAACGTGGAAAATCCTAAAAACTTAAATTGGTTCATTTGCTTCCTTCTTTCCGGCATTTTAATTTATCGTTAAACTAAATGCCTAAAAAAATATTTTTTCGTTATTAGAAATTACTTATTTAATTTTCAATCATTAGCGTTTGTGTTATAGGCTTGCTTCCTGTAGTGCTATTGTTCTAGTCTTGCTTCATACCTAGTTTATCGATAAATTAATTTTAAACGGAATTCTGTCTAAAGTCAATACAAAACTTATATTTAAATAAAAAATATATCAAGTAGATTCTCGAAGCACCAGTTCCGGTTTTAAAACAATGTCTACATGAAGGTCTTTATCTTCGGTAATTTTCTCAATCAACATTTGAGCACCCAGCTCACCAATTCTGTATTTAGGCTGCCGAACCGTGGTAAGCGGCACACGAAGATACTTTGCAAATTCAATATCGTCATAGGATGCCAGGCGAATATCCTCGGGTATTTTATATCCCTTTTCAATTATACTGCTCATTGCCCCCACCGCAATCATATCACAACCGCAAAATACAGTCTCCACAGGGTCACCAGCATCCAAAATATGCGACATTTGATGATACCCCTCATCGTAACTGGGGTTTACATGATACACAATGTTATCATCATAGGGAATCCCATTGGCCTCCAGTGCTTCGCAATAACCACGCTCTCGTTCTGCAGCGGTGGTAATATTTTTAGAAAGATTGATAAAATGAATTTTTCTGCTATTTGTTTTTATTAAATGGTTGATCATTTGATATGTTCCATAAACATTATCATTCACAACAAAGTTGCCAGACTCATATTCACATTTTCTAAGCAAAAACAAGTAAGGAATGCCAAATGAATCTAAAAAGCTTCTGTGTTCTTCTCCAGTCAGTGTAGAACTTGCCAACATAAAGCCGTCAATCATATGGGAAACCAGTGTTCTAATGGCCTCTTTTTCTTTCTCCACATTTGCATGTGCATCAGCCAGAATAATGCTATACCCTTTTTCCGAAGCTACTTGTTCCACACCTTCAATTACCGGAGCAAACAAAGACAGTGTGGAATCCGAAAATACCAAACCCAATGTTTTTGTTTCGTTGGTGCGAAGGCTTTTTGCAATGGAGTTTGGCCTGTAGCCCAATTCATCTACCAGCTTTTTTACCTTGTTTGCCGTTTCCTCACTAATGCTTCTGTCCCCGCGCAATGCCTTGGATACTGCAGTTGCAGAAATATTCAATTGTTCTGCTATGGTTTTTAAAGTAACTGGTTTTTTGGTTGCCAATTCTATTCCTCTTGTCTTGTTTTTTGTATCTACTTTGCATAATAGCATTCAAATTTTATCAAGTCAACAAATCCAAATGATCCACATTACAGCATATTTTATACAGGCTTAATCACTTGCCCCTTTAGCCGAAGTACATTCCGCCATTTACATCCAAAACAGCACCTGTAATAAAGGCAGCTTCATCAGAGCAAAGAAATGCAACCGCAGACGCTATTTCGCATGTTTTTCCAAAACGCCCCAATGGAATTTTTGCAATCAAGTTGTCCATGGCAGCTTTACTTAATCCATCCAAAATCCCCGTATCTGTAGAGCCTGGTGCAACGGCATTTACATTAATTTTGTACTGGGCTAGTCTGGCAGCAAATCCTCGTGTTAGGCCAATAATGCCAGCCTTCGTAGCAGAGTATGCCATACCATTTGCAATTCCACCATTTCTGCCGGCAAGCGAAGAAAGATTCACAATTTTACCGTATTTTTGCTTTTTCATGTAAGGCAATACCTTTTGCGTTGCAAAAAATACACTTTTCAAGTTAATGTCCATCATATTGTCCCACTCTTGCTCAGTAATGTCCTCTATTGCAGTGGGGTGAAAAATGCCAGCATTGTTTACTAAAACATCCACTGAGCCAAATAAGTCATAAGTGAACTGAACCATTTTTTCTATGTCATCCACTTGTTTCACATTCACTTGTATCGCTTTTGCTTGGAATCCATCCTTTGTAAGCTCTTCTTCAACACTCTTGGCCATGTCTATGTTCATATCGGCTACTACAACCTTAGCACCTTTTTGTGCCAACAGCTCCGCACAACCCCGCCCAATTCCTTTTGCACTACCTGTTACAATAGCAGTTCTGCCTGTAAAATCCATTGCATGCATCTCCCTTTCAAAAAAATATGCTTTTTGATTTCGAATCAGTACCATAATAGATGGATGTCCTATGCTAAATATCCAATAAACTCTTCAAGAAAGTATCTATTCTTGCTCTCCCATTATTTGATTGTAAACAGAGTGTATCCTAGCATTTTTATTTTATTCACAATTTTAGTTTAACGTTAAATCTAATTTTCGTCAATTAAAATTTTTATTCTATTTTCGTATAAAAACACCTCTTAACCACAACTGCAGCTAAGAGGTGCATTTCTTTGTGTTAAGTATTTTTTTTATTCTTTCAATTTAAACCTATGTATAATATCATTCAGTGTTGTAGACTGTGCAGACATCTCTTGCGCAGATGCCGCAGATTCTTGCGATGTAGCTGCATTGGATTGCACAACGATAGAAATTTGCTCTATTCCAGTGTTAATTTCATCAATGGCTCTGGCCTGCTTATGCGAAGCATCTGTTACTTCTTTAATTACTTCTACGCTCTCTCGCGCATTGTTTACAACTGCTTCCAAGCTTTCATTGGTCATCTCTACTATTTTGTTGCCCTCTGTTACCTTATTGGTACTGCCCTCTATTAGCAAAGCTGTTTCTTTTGCTGCAGTTGCAGATTTACTTGCTAGGTTGCGCACCTCATCTGCCACCACTGCAAATCCCAACCCAGCCGTTCCTGCACGCGCCGCTTCCACCGCAGCATTCAAAGCCAAAATATTTGTTTGGAAGGCAATATCGTCTATTACTTTTATAATCTTAGTGATGCTTTGAGAGCTTTCGTCAATGGCTTTCATCGCTCCCAGCATTTCTCCCATATATTGAATACTTTCTTTTACCATGGATTCTGCTTGGCTTGTAACAGTTTGTGCACGTTCTGTATTCTTTACATTGTCATCTGTTTTTTGCTGCAGTTCGCTCAATGTATCAGAAAATTCCTGTATGCTTGTAGCCTGCTGCGTGGAACCAGCTGCCAAGGCCTGTGCACCATGAGAAACTTGCCCGGCACCAGCAGAAACCTGAACAGCAACGGTTCTAATGTCACCAAACATTTGGTTCAAGTTCCCTAGCATTCTTGCCAAAGCCACTCCCATTGTATCCTTGTCTCCTAGTGGAACCAGCTCTGTGGTAAGGTCTCCGCCAGCAACACGATCCAACGCATCACCCACAGCCATCAACCTACCTAACGTAACTACCAGCATTTCTGTAGATTGCGCCACCTCATCTTTTCCATCTGCAATTTCCTTTGCTTGTGCCATCACTTCATCTGAAAATGAAAGGTTACCCTCTGTTCCAATCTGCTGCAAAACGTCTTTCATAAAGTTAAGTGGCTTGCTAATCATTTTTGATATATTCAGTGCCAGCAACATAGAAATTACAATTGCTGCAATGGTAACTGCAATAATAACAATCAATAGCCTATAGAATGTATCTGTTGTAAATTGATCCGCTTCCGCAGCCTGATTTATTTTATTATTCATCACTTGTGTAAAGTTTTCGGCCATTTTATCCATATCGCTAGTTGCACCAGAAACAAAAGACAGCAAAGTTTCCTGGTCATCTCCGTTCAAGGCGCCTTGCATCACTTTGTCCATAGTTGGTTGATATACGCTATAATAAGTACTCTTGGCTTCATCATACAACGTTTGTGATTCTACATCGGTAAAAGTTGCATCAAACGCCTCTAGCGCTACTTCAAATTCCTCAACAATTGCTTTGTTTTGCGTATCAAGTTCAGCTAGTTTTTCCGTATCGCCCGTATAAAGCACCATTTCGCGCATAATAATTCTTTGGCGCTGCAAATCTACCAAAATTGTCGACATATCCGCCATTGGCGCAGTGTTTTGCTTGTACAATTTTGTTGAGGCATCATTTACGCTCCAAATGCCGAAAATACCAACAGCACCTATTGCAGCAGCAATAATGCAAACAATTGTAAAACCGACAACCAGTTTTTTAGCAACTTTCATGTTTTTCATTATGTATCTCTCCTAAAAACTATATTTAATAAATGAAGCAGTCTTTCAATGCACGAAACAAAAGCGCCTCCTTACTCTATGTCGAAATAAAAATTATATGCATTTTACTATTCTTAATATACATTTATTCTATTAAAAATTCATATAAAATTCAATCTTTATTTTTCATTTTTCGCAATATATTCCTTTGTAGTAGCTAAATTAATATTTTAGCTAGTTTTTACTCAAATTTCTTATGATTTTTTACTATATATGTACGTAGAATTCATATTAATATCTTAATATTTTCAATTTTTATTTTGTTATCATATTTAGTTCTCTTAAACCATACATAAATATTGTATTCCAAGTCATGTTTGTTTGACACTCCCACTACAAATTGGTAAAATAACAGTATTATTTATTAGGAGGACTTATTCTATGGAATCTAAAAATCTTGCAATTGTTGGGCTTGTAATGGGCATATTGAGTTTGATTTTATCTCTTGTACTCAATCTGTTCCTTCCCTTCGTACCGCTGGTATTGGGCATAGTTGGCATTGTGCTAAGCTCCAAAGCCAACAAAGTGGAAAAGACCGGCATGGCAACCGCTGGTTTGGTGCTCTCCATCATTGGTGTCATCATTTCCGCTTTGTTCCTTGTATTGTTTATTGCATGCGCAGCAGCAATTGGCGCAGTGGCTGGTACTGCAGGCGGGCTAGCCGCTCTTACCGACATCATGAACAGTGTATCTTATTAAACCACAATCTTGAAAAAAGGCAGGCCAACCATTTTGGTTGTCTGCCTTTTGTTCTATAGGCCTAAAGGAGGTTCCATGTACCCTGAAATACATCTTTTCGGATTATCTATCCCCAGCTACGGATTTATGTTGTTGTTGGCTTTTTTTGCGGCATTTGTTGTTGCATTGCTTCGAAGCAAGATAAATGGCTTAAACAAGGTAGATGTACTTGTAGCAATGTTTATGGCTGGCGTTGGTGCACTATTAGGCGGCAAACTCTTTTATGTGATACAGGGTATACCCGAATTTTTGTTGTTGCACGAAACCAAAGGCATCACTTTCTTGCAGTATTTCAACAACTCAGGATTGGTGTATTATGGCAGTTTTATAGGTTGTATACTTATGTTGGTGTTGTTCTGCTTGGTTTATAAGGAATCCTTCTGGAAGGTAGTAGATACCATTCTACCCTCGTTACCATTGGCACAAGCCATTGGTCGAGTTGGCTGCTTCATGGTGGGTTGTTGCTGGGGTATCCCCTACGAGCATGGTTGTGTATTCCACAATTCACCTATACCGGGTATTCCTACAGATATTCCTCTTTTGCCCGTACAATTAATTGAATCTATATGTGTATTTATATTATTTATTGTAATGGTGGTTTATGGCAGGAAAGTGCGGAAGCCCGGAAGAATATTAAGTATGTATCTCATTGGTTATGGCATAATCCGGTTTGTTTTAGAGTTTTTCCGTTACGATGCTAGGCGCGGTTTTGTAGGAGAATTTTCTGTTTCCCAGTGGATTAGCCTTATACTAATTGGCATTGGCGTTATAATTCTTTTGTTTTATCGGTCTAAAAATGGTCGTTCTAAAAAGCTAGAAAACTAGTCTAAGGCGATACCGCACAGAAATCGAGTCGTTGCCCTAACTTCTTTTCCAGTTTCTCGGATATTCCGCAGTCTCTGCTACGAGGTCATTGAAATCAAAAACAATGTACTGCTGCATGCACTTTAGTCATTTAATATAACCACCTTTATTATCGGCGTATCTTGAGAAAGTATTTTTTTTAGTTGATCCACTTCACTCATCCCCACTGTATGTGTAACCAAAATCTTAGCGTCTATCACACCTGCTTTCAAAAGTTCAATACTCAACGGAAACATTTTTGCGGGTTCTGCAAAAACAGGAACAAGAGAATGCTTATTAAAAATCAATTGATCTATATCAATTTCCACCTTTGCGTTGCCCCCCAAGTCTAGCCCAATCACCACAATATTTGCACCGTATTTTGCTGTTTGCAAAGCACCCGAAACCGTGTTGGGTGGGGATGTTACAATCACGCCATCTGCTTTTTTCCCGTTCAGCTTCTCAATCACACTATTGGTTACATTTTCATCCGAGTAGAACACAGCATCCGCACCCAACTTATACGCAGCCTCTTCACGCACTGCATTCCTAAAGCTTCCCTTGCGCGAACCCACGCAAATCACTTTATGCGCCCCATAGTACTTTGCCAGTCGCACACACATCAATCCCAGCACACCCATTCCAAATACAACCAATGTGCCATGCAACGGTATCTTTGCCGCAAGGTATGTATTCAGCGCCACTGCAAGCGGCTCCGTCAAACTTGCCGTACTTGGATCCATCCCTGCATAAGGCACCAAAGAATTTTCACGTACAATAAGATATTCGCCCATACCAGACTGACCATTTAAATTATATGCATTTTTGCACCACTGTGTGTTTCCATTTTTACAATCTGTACACACACCACACAGTGTTACATCTTCCACAATCACTGTATCACCAGCTTTAACACGATATACACCATTCCCTACCGCAACAACCTGTGCAGATATTTCATGTCCAAGCGGTGCATATTGCAGAGATTTCTCCATCATGTGAATATCCGACCCGCACACTCCACACGCAAGTACTCGAAGCACAACTTCATTACATCCGGGCTCGCGCTTCTCCATCTCATTCCTCTGAAATTGATATTGTTTCTTTGTCTGCCAATAATACACTGGCCTCACCTCTCAATCCTAAATCGATCATAAATTACAGATCAAAATATCTTGTGTATGTTTTGCCATAAAGCACAAAACATTAAATTCGCATTTGTGACTGTGTGATTACAATACATCCTTCGTCTTCTAAACAGTCAATAATGTAATTGTGCGCTTATCAAATGCAATTAAGCCATCCTGTCGCATATGGTTCAACTCCCGCGAAAGCGAGGGACGCTGCACCCCCAAAAGCTCTGCCCATTCCTTTTTTGAAAAAGGCAATACAACACAGTTGCTATTTTGCAGCTTGCATTCCATTTTTAAAAAATCGAGTATGCTATCACGCATACACTTCATTGCAACACTATTTATTTTCCCTGTCAATATCAATGTTTTGTCTGAAACTTGGCGAAGAAATTCCAGTAGAAATTTCTGGCTATTTCCACAAAG
Source organism: uncultured Christensenella sp. (assembly GCA_964592125.1). Classification (GTDB taxonomy): domain Bacteria; phylum Bacillota; class Clostridia; order Christensenellales; family Christensenellaceae; genus UBA5399. The sequence continues at coordinate 18,930 of CAZQBV010000001.1, read as the reverse complement.
CCGTACAATTGCTTGACTATGGATGTGAAGCAAAGAGACCTCTGTCTTTGCAAGCACTGTCATGGGATATGAAGGGTGTGAGGAAAACAACAAATTGCTCCCAAGTGCTTCTCCCACAGTGAAATCGGAAATAGTCATAATGTTGCCAGATGCGTCTAGCGCTTGTACAGTTACAACTCCCGAAAGTATATAGTCCATGTATTGGCACTTTTCGTGCTGTATATGAATTACCTTCCCTTTGGGGTAAGCGTGCATAAAGCAATTTCCAGCAGCCACAATATCTTCTATCAATTCTATTTTTATAGTGGAAAACAATGGAACTGCTTGCATAAAATCCAATATTTTTTTCATATTTTATCCTTTTTAAAAAAAGTGTAACATGGGTTACTTATTTTTTTATTATCTCCCATTATACTCAAACTTGTGGTTTTTTGAAAGGGGTAAATACAATGGATGTTTTTACAATTGGATTATGGATCATCACGCTCATTTGGTTTATTGGCTCCATAATCAAAGACAAAAAGAAAACAATTACGTCGGTAAAACTATCGGCAGGCATGATGAAAAGTATTGGCAGTGATATTGTTGCTGTATTGCTTTTGATTGGACTGATACTAACGCTTATCCCACCAGAAACAATGAGCACATTTTTAGGTTCGAATGACAATATAGTATCTACAGTAGTAGCTGCGGCAGTAGGCACTATTACGCTCATTCCGGCATTTGTGGCATTTCCACTTGCCGGTTCTCTTATGGAGGCAGGCGCAGGTATTATGCCCATTGTGGCGTTTATCACTACGCTTACCATGGTGGGTATTGTTACAATTCCTTTGGAAAAACGTGAGTTTGGCACAAAGTTTACCGTGTTGCGCAATGGATTGAGTTTTATATTTGCCATTGCAATTGCGGCAGTTATGGGGGTAATATTATGAGCAAAGCAAAAATATTCATAAAAAACAATAAATTTTTAGTAATTGTACTTCTGGCATATCTGGGAGTATTCGTTTTCAAAGCGCCTATGGGGGTACAGGCAATCCAAAACAGCGGGTATTATTTCAAAGAAATGGTTATCATTATGCCAGCAATACTATTGCTTACCGCGCTGCTGGATGCGTGGATACCCAAACAAGCCATTGAAAAACATTTGGGCAAGAACTCCGGCATCAAAGGCGCTGTGTTTTCTTTTCTGCTGGGAAGCGTTTCCGCCGGGCCTGTTTATGCAGCATTCCCAGTTTGTGTCACACTGCTAAAAAAAGGCGCGTCTATTATGAACATTGTAATATTGCTCAGCACGTGGGCAGTATTGAAAATCCCCATGCTTGCCAATGAAGCAAAATTCTTAAGCCCAAAATTCATGTTTATCCGCTGGATACTTACAACGGCCGCTATCTTCCTAATTGGATTCATCACATCCAAATTTGTCAAGCAGGAAGAGATACCTTCGCTCAAGGAAAGTGACGATACAGGAAAAGGTCTGTTTGTAAAAACAGAGTACTGTGTGGGCTGTGGGCTGTGTGCAAAGATAAGTCCTGATTTTTTTGAGATGATAGAGGGCAAAGCCATCGTACTAAAACAAAATACACAAGATGGCACAATTTTTCAAGCCGCAGAGCGTTGCCCAGCCAAAGCCATACAAATACGAGAAGAGTAGTTACTCATACTCTTCTCATATAAAAAAGTATTGAACGACCATCCGAACGCTGTGCTACATATCAAGCAAATTTATAATACCGCTACTCCAATGTGTGGTTGTCAAGGTAATCCATCTGTTCCTGCGTCAAATTGCCCTGTGATTTCAGTATTTCCACACCTTCCGCTGTCTGCATAGCTGTTGTACCGCTCAAATCATACGGGCTGCCAATATAAAGCGCAACAAACATACGAATGGAATTCACCCCAATCTCGCCACTAGAGTCAGCAAAACTATCCCGGACATCCTTTGCCTGAAAGAATGGCGCTTGCGCTTTGGATACGCGGAATGCTGCCGCGATATCATCCAACGGAATGGCATATTCATCGGCAATGTCTTTCAGATAGCTGGAACCTTTTACTACAACATCTGTTAATTCACTACTGTCGCCATTGCCTTCACCAGAGCCACCGCCGCTTCCCGAACCAGTTGGTTCAGTCGATTTCTCGGCAGGCGCTGATATGGTAGGTTGCTGCTCTGTTGCACTGGCTGTCTTTTGTACCGTTGGTTCCTCTGCTGTTTGTGAATCAACCGTATCGCCCAGCTTATGCATTTCCATGTATGCAATTTGCTGCTCTGTAGGCTTCCCTTCCATACGAAGAACTTGCACCGCTGCTGCCGGAAGCATGGTACTGCTATCTCCTAGGTCAGTTTCCTGCCCAAGATAGAATGCCACAAACAGTTTTACAGCTCCCGTGCCAATCTCCACATCGGCATCCTCGCCTCCAAATAAAGTGCTTACATCACTCACACGAAAACTTTCCGCATTGGCAGGATCAACACCAAACGCACTTGCCAAGCTATCTAGTGGAATGTTGTAATATTGACTTACATTTCCAAATGTATAAGAGCCGCGAATATCGCTGGCAATATAGCTGCCGTCCGCGTTTTTTGCGGGTTCTTTTTTTTCCTCTGTTGTCCACGCGCCCAGTGCCATGCTCAGCAATATGCCCCCTACCACAATGGCAATCACAATCACAACAATAACGATTGGTTTCACTTTCATACGTTTTCTTCTCCTTTGCCGCCCGCAATATATACTGTGTTTTTGACTGGACATGCTTCATCACTGGTGCACCTCAAACACATCACACATTGGTGGCTTGATATTTTTGTTGTCTTGGATATTTCAATATTCATGGGGCAAACGTTGTCACATTTTTTACAATCCACACAGGTTGTTTTATTCCTATGCACTTTAAACACTGCCAACTTGCCTACCGCGCCCAAAATTGCGCCATATGGGCAAGCATATTTGCAGAAAGGACGTTCTGTAAACAGCGATGAAACCATAACAATTGCCAGTAATACCAAGGCCAGTTGCGTTACTTCTTTGTTCAGTATGTTCATAAACGCAAAGTATGGGTCAAATCCTTCAAAAATCATCTTTCCCACCAAGGCCGTTTGAACCAGTATAAATGCCAGTACAGCGTAGCGAAGGTATCGCAACGCGTTGTCCAGCTTCTTAGGAATAAGTACTTTGTTATGTATGTTAGGAAATAGCTTTTTACCAATACGCCCTATCAATTCCTGCAGGGTACCAAATGGACAGATAAAACCGCAGAAGATGGCACCAAATAATACCGTTATTACTAAACTAAGTATAAATAGAATCAATGCCGCACTGTTTGTTTTTTGTAGAAAATGTCCTGTCGTAGCAAGCTTGAACAGTCCTTCCGCACCACCCATAGGGCAAATATTGTGTACCTCTGGCAGCAGTCGTGTCAAAAAACCAATAAACAGGAATGTCAGTATGCCAATTTGTATGGCCAATCTAATAAATGGTAGTTTACTTTTTAGTGGTTTCATAGCGTCTTCTTTCTTTTATCAGTAAAAACGGAATGCATTCCCTATTTTGGCATACATTCCGCTTATGTTTCTTTGTCAGCTAAAAGATCAGTTGTAGCAAGAACCGTCTTGCAATCCCTTTCCACCAATGCCTTTGTACAGCGGTGTGCCTGTCACATTTCTACCAGTGCCAATGCGCGTGCCCGTTGCCGCAGAACCACGATTTGCGTTGCCCGCTGGGCGCGTGCCTGTCGTTGTTCCATTATAGCAGGAACCGTCTTGCAGTCCTTTCCCACCAATGCCTTTGTACAGCGGTGTGCCTGTCACATTTTGCCCTGTGCCCACTCGTGTTCCAGTTGCTGCTTGTCCACGGTTGCCAGCATTTCCATTGCCCGCCAGTGCTACTGTTGAGAATGCAAACAACGTAAGTGCCGCTACACCAACAACAATCATTTTCTTTGCTAATTTATTCATTTTAAAATCCTCCGTTTTGTTATGATGTGTTTATGATAACTGTATTTTATGTCAAAAATATGTTTTTAATTGTACTTTTTTTAGTCTTTTCGTCTTTTCTATAAAAACAAATGCCACAGTGAAGATTTTAGGCTCTAACACCGTGGCATTTGTTTAATTCATGGTTACTATTATGGTTATGTTTCTAAATAAACAAACTCATGTCACTTTCTTCCGCAAAAGCAAGCATTGCTGCCGCACCACCAATTGTTACACCTTCCACCAGTTCCTGCTCTGTAATGCCCATCACATCCATACTCATAGAGCAAGCGACAAGCTCCACACCATTTTGCTTCGCAGTTTGCATCAGATCTTCCAAGCTAGCAATATTCTTATTCTGCATCACCTTGCGAATCATCTTTGCACCCATGCCGCCCATATTCATTCGGGATAACCCCAGCTTTTTACTGCCGCGTGGCATCATGAAGGCAAACAGCTTAGACATACTATCTTTCTTAACCGATATCTTCTCCGGTTTACGCAGTATGTTTAAGCCCCAGAAGGTGAAAAACATACTCACCTTCCTGCCCATTGCTGCCGCAGCCGTTGCCATAATAAACGTGGCAATGGCTTTGTCTAAATCACCCGAGAACACAATAAAGTTTTTGCCATTCCCACTCTGACAGGATTTCGAAGAGCCATCCGCAGCTGTTTTTGTAATGCGGGCAGTGCTGATTCCTTTGCTGTTTTCCATACCGCCAAACACATGCCCGGTACGTCGGCAAAATCCTTCAATATCACTGGCAAATGCGGGGTCTGTGGTAGATATCTCTATCGTATCACCCACTTGTGCTTCTTTCAGGGCTTCGCCCAGTTTCACAATTGGGCCGGGGCATTGCAATCCACAAGCATCCAACTGAACAGTTTTTCCCTTGGGTGCAACTTCTATGCGCTGTGTTTCTGCATCCACATCTGTTTTAGGGGTAGGCAATGGGTCTGCGCCAAATATAGTGTGATACAGCCTATATCCACCGCTTAGATTGTAACAGTCGAATCCATTCTGCGAAAGGATGCGGCAAGCAACATATCCACGCAAACCAATCTGGCATGTCACATAAATTTTCTTGGATTTATCCAGTTCTGAAAGCCGACCGCGCAATTCATCCAGCGGTATGTTTTTAGAGCCACTTATACTGCCGTTCTCAAATTCCATTGGTGTACGCACGTCCAATAAACACGCATTGCTGTCCTGCTGCACTTCCTTTACATCGTGCCAGTGGAATATCTTCACTTTTTCAGAGAGAATATTTTCTATCACATACCCTGCCATATTCACAGGGTCTTTTGCGGATGAAAAAGGCGGCGCATAGCACAATTCCAATTTTGTGAGATCGGCGGCTCGCGCACCAAAACGGATAGCAGTTGCCAACACATCACATCGCTTGTCCGCACCGACATACCCAACCACTTGAGCACCCAGTATTTTCCCTGTTTTCTTTTCGTAAATCGTCTTTATAGACATATTCACTGCACCGGGGTAATAGGTAGCGTGAGACGCCGAATAGGTAAAGGATTTTTCGTAATCCATTCCCTGTGCTTTGGCAGTTTTCTCATTGATGCCTGTGGTGGCTACCGTTAGGTCAAATGCTTTCAGAATAGAAGACCCCTGCGTGCCTGTGAATACGCTACTCATCCCGCAAATATTGTCTGCTGCTATACGTCCTTGCTTGTTTGCAGGGCCGGCCAGCGGCACCATGGCTTTTTGTCCCGTTACAAAATTAACCACTTCTATTGCATCACCAACTGCATAGATATGCGGATCATTTGTCTGCATGGTTTCATTCACCAGTATGCCGCCACGTTGGTTTGTCAGAAGACCTGCATCACTGGCAATTGCGCTTTCCGGTTTTACGCCAATCGCCAAAATCAGCATATCCGCGTACACCTCGCCATCGCTCAATGTAATTTGCAATCCGTTTGTGGTTTCGGCAATGGCAGTCACCGCGTTTTCCAGCATCAGCTTTACACCCTTGCTGCGTACGTGCCGATGTACCTCACACGCCATGTCTCTATCCAGTGGTGCAATGATCTGATCCGCAAGCTCCACCATGGTAACTTCCACCCCCGCATGAAGCAGGTTTTCCGCCATTTCCACACCTATAAACCCGCCACCAACTATCACTGCAGATCGTGGCTTACTTTGTTCAATATAGTCCTTTATTCTATATGTATCCGGTATGTTCCGCAATGTAAAAACTTTGGGATTATCTATACCGGGAATAGGCGGTTTAATGGGCTCCGCTCCCATGGATAAAATCAATTCATCGTAGTTTTCACGATAAGTTTCGCCAGTATCGGCATGCTTAACTGTCACGTTTTTATTTTCACGGTCTATGGCAACTACTTCGTTTTGAATGCGCACATCCACATTGAACCGAGCCTTAAAGCTTTGCGGGGTTTGTAGTGTCAATGCAGATTTGTCCTTAATTTCCCCTCCAATATAATAGGGCAGTCCACAATTGGCAAACGAGATATATTCACCCCGTTCAAATAATACAATCTCCGCGGCCTCATCTAGCCTCCTGAGTCGCGCCGCCGCCGAAGCGCCTCCTGCTACGCCACCTACAATTAATACTTTTCTACTCATGGCAATACCCCTTTACTTGATAAAATTTTACAGATATAGTATGCAATAATATCAAACAAATTGCTGTGACTTAGTCACATGCCAATGCAAATGTGATGTGGTTACAGATTATACCACTGCAACTTGTTTATCATAGAAATACAATAAACAATAAATGAAAGGACTAACCTACATATGGAATTCTTTAGAAAAAAGCAAGTGCCCACTACTAACAAGCCAAAGGAAGATCTGGTACTCTTGGTAGATAAAAACCGCTGCCCACAAAACCATCCCTGCCCAGCTATTAAGGTATGTCCAGTGGGCGCATTAACCCAACAGGGTTATTCTGCGCCAGAGGTGGATATGAACAAATGTATCAAATGTGGTAAATGTGTAACATTCTGCCCTATGGGCGCATTGATTCTGGAATAGAAATACAAGAGAACTTCTATATTAGGTCTCTTAACTTATTTTTGTCTATTATTTGTACACCACCGTGGTATAGCTGCACAATGCCCTCTTTTTCGAATCGCTTCATCATGCGTGAAACCACCTCTCGCGCGCTACCCATATATTTGGCAATCTGTTCCTGTGTAAGTTTGATGTTCTTAGATTTTTTCTTTGCCGCTTCCTCCAACAAAAAAGTAGCAAGACGTTTATCAAACCGCATAAACAATATTTGCTCCATAACCCTCATCACTTCGGAAAATTTTCCTACCGCAACATTCAATGAAAAGTTTTCCACATATTTATTATTTTCCTGCAACTGTGCAAAGGGAATTAAATCTATAAGATAGGTTTCGCTTTCTACAGCTGCTTCAATCCGCACTTCAAAAGTGATGTTTTTTAGCAGGCAGGATGCAGACATGATGCAGACATCACCTTCCCGTAACCGATAGAGCGTAATCTCCCGTCCGTCCTCTGAAAGCATAAACGCCCGCAGTTCACCTGATTTTACGACCAGCACGCCAAGGCAATCTTTTTCCGCACCATACACCGCTTCTCCTTGTGCATAGCGTTCCAATAAGATATGAGAAAGCAGATGTTCCTGTTCTGTTATATCTATATGCTCCCAGAAAGTTAGCGTATTTTGTAGAAAAGTTAGTTCTGTTTCGTTCATAGCAGACTCCTAAAATCAACTTTAGTTCTATTATACTGTAATCTGCTTTTATAAACAATCAGCCGTCTGCTTGATATACGCATCAAATGGTCTATCTTATTGCCAAAACAGTTGCCCTTTTGCCCTTTGCTTTCGAATCATCACTGGGGTAGAAATCCTTATGCGCTTACTCAACTATGTTCTTCCTGCATTCTTCCTGCATTACTTCATCCTGCGCGTCGTTTTATTTACTTTTTAATTCACAAATGCTATATTTTAAAATAGTATTAAAAAATTATTCTTTATTTGCATTGTCTGGGACTATGAACGCGCGAAAAACGGTAATCCGCCATACAATCGACACAACTTTCGGATACTATGTTCATAGTATAAGGAGAGTATACACTATGAAAATGCTGATTGCTGACGATAATAACCAAATCACTTCCATACTGGCCGAATACGCCAAAAAAGATGGATACGAAGTTATTATTGCCAAAGATGGCGCGCAAGCGCTGGCACTGTTTGAGTCGGAAGCTCCAGATTTGCTTCTGCTGGATGTTATGATGCCCGAAAAAGATGGGTTTCAGGTATGCCTTGAGCTTCGTAAAAATTCAAACGTTCCCATCATCATGGTTACTGCGCGCGGAGAGGATTTCGAACGCATTATGGGGCTGGATATTGGCGCGGACGATTATATTGTAAAGCCCTTCTCCCCAAAAGAAGTGATGGCACGGGTGCGGGCTGTAATGAGGCGCATTCAGCGGGACGATACGCAAAAGGATTCATCTCAGGTTATTATATTTGATAATTTGTGCATCAATCTTGATGATTATAAGGCAACGGTAGATGGGCAACCTGTGCCACTTACAAAAAAAGAATTCGAAATACTGTGGCTGCTTGCAACAAACAAAAACAAGGTGTTTTCAAGGGACAATCTTTTGGATCAATTATGGGGATACGACTATTATGGCGATAACCGCACAGTAGATAGCCACATCAAGCGTCTGCGTGCCAAACTGGATGAATTTGAGCATCCAACATGGGAGGTAAAGACCATCTGGGGTGTTGGGTATAAATTTGAGGTGCTGCGTGATGTTCAAAAATAAGATAGCCGCCCGGCTTAGCCTTTATTTTGCCGTTGTTTTAATTTCTTTTTCCATCGTTATGGGCGGCTTATTTCTGTCTCTTTTCAAAGAGTATACAGTAACCCTTCATAGGGAAGAATTACAAACACGCGCCTCTTCTATTGCAGATACTGTATTAGAATTTATGCAATCTAACGCCAGTGGAAACCAGCAGGGACGAACCAATGCTACTGGTGGCTCTATGCGCGGATTTGGTTCTTATTTCAAATTCTTGGGTGACATTGCCGGCGGCGATGTATGGTTGATTGATGAAAATCGCAACCTTATCACCAGTGGAGCGGGTAACCCTGCAATGTCCCATAACTATGAGTATGCCGACCTCCCACCAAATGCTGATACTTTGATAAATCAAGTTTTTCAAGATAAAATTGTTTTTAGTGAGGATTTCAGCGGATTGTTATCCGAACTGACATTAACGGTGGGGGTTCCTATCAAAGAAGGCAATCAGGTTGTGGGTGTTGTTTTGTTGCATTCTCCAGTAAATGGCACAGATAAAGCAATTGCGAATGGCAGCAAGTTGCTACTCATCAGCTTAGGTGTAGCACTTTCAGCAATATTTTTGCTTTCTTTGTGGTTATCCAAAAGATTTACAGACCCCATCATCAGCAAAGAAGCGCAGGATGCTTTGCGGCTGGAAAAAGTACGCCGCAATTTTGTCGCAAATATTTCGCACGAACTCAAAACACCATTAACTGTTCTGCGTGGGTCATTGGAAGCATTGACCGATCATGTTGTAACAGAGCCTATGAAGATAGAAGAATATCATCAACAGATGTTGAATGAAACGCTGTATTTACAACGGCTTGTGGGTGACCTACTGGATCTATCCAAACTTCAAAATGCAGATTTTGTGATTGAAAAGGAAAACATATCTCTGCCAGAGGTTCTCCATGAAGTTGTAAAAAGTCTGTCTTCTATTGCATCTGCAAAAAACACTAAAATAATGTTACAGATAGACAATACCGAATATTCGCTTTATGGAGATTATGGGCGTATTCGGCAAATGTTGATGATTATACTGGATAACGCCATCAAGTTTTCTCCGGCGGAAAGCCCTGTTGAAGTATCTCTGCATGGCAATGAATTGTCTATCCGCGATCATGGCTGTGGTATATCAGAAGAAGAACTGCCGCATATCTTTGAGCGTTTCTATAAATCCCGTTCCGAGCAAAACAAGACAGGCACCGGCCTTGGGCTTGCCATTGCAAAGCAAATTGCGGATCGACACGATATCCAGCTACTTGTTAAGAGTGAGCAAGGAAACGGTACTGTCTTTACTTTCCTTTTGCCCGATGGACACTAAGTGCTTTGGTACAAAAAATTGTTTAATATAATCCGTAGATAAAATGGCAAATCATTTTATAACTTTTCTATTCCAAGCAAATATGACAGGCTTTTTTTCACAAGCTCCCACAGATCAAAAAATAGGATTACAGCTTACCAAACAGCCACACGCTCTTTAGGCGCCAAATACATGCCATCGGTTTCTGCAATTCTAAATGCTTCGTAAAAATCGTCACTGTTAGAGCTCTGTATATTCACCCGCAGCTCTGCCGGAGCATGTATATCTGTAAGCAGAGCATTGGATTCCGCCTGCGGTGTTCTTTTGTGTTTCCAAACGCTTGCTCTTGTTGTAAAAAACTCTTGCAAATCATACCCCTTCTTTGCTTTCAGTGTAGAAAGAGCAACTTTCAGTCCGCCTGCATCTGCTATGTTCTCCGCCAGCGTCAAATCACCGTCCACCACTCCATTGTAATAGGGTATGCCGTCAAAAAGCTCGGCCATAGCTTGCGTGCGCTTATCAAATTCAACTCGGTCACTATCCTCCCACCAGTTCTTAAAATTCCCTTCTTCATCATAATTGGAACCATCACTATCGAATGCATGGGATATCTCATGTCCTATGATGTTGCCCAGCGCACCATAGTTATAACTATCGCTTTTTTCTATGTTAAACATAGGATCGTTCATGATGCCGGCATACACAAAAAATGTATTGGAAGTAAGTACATAGGAAGCATTTACCACATGCATAGATATCCCTATTTCATCCAGGTCAGAGAAATCTCTTGACCGATCCAGATTGCCGAACAAGGCTAGCTTCTTCTGTTTTTTGATGTGAGTCATATACTCCAGCGCAGAGTTTTGATCCGTTTTTGTGATGTCCACAAAGCTTGGCATTTTATCGGGATATCCCACAACAAAATCCATATTGTCTAGCTTCTTAATTGCACGTGCTATGGTTTCATCACTCAGCCAATCGTTTTTCATCAGGTCTTCTCTGTACGCCGCTTGCATTTCTTCGCACATTTGAATGATGTAGTCCCGTTCATTTTCGTCCACATAACTCGTGCCATAGTAGTATCCTATGATGGGGCCATACACTTCGGTTACGCCTAAAAATGCTTTTGTCCGAATGGCATTTTGAAGACGCTCTTCCTTATCCTCTTTGGCTTCAGGGGGAGCGGAATCCTCCGACATTCCATTTGCACTCATGATTGCAGATTTCAGCGGTTTTATCAGGTCAACCCCCAGTACAGCAAGGTTATCATAAATGGTTTTGCAAATCATCCAGGCTTTCATGTCTTCTAAATTATCCGCGGTTATGATATTATCTATATTTTCGTAATAGACCGGAGCACCCACAACAATTTTCTCCGGCTGTTTACCAACCAATCCTTCCAAAACACTTTGTAAATCCACACTGTTGATGCTTTCCGCAAATTTTTTCAGATCTACCTTCCCGTCATTGCTTGTCTCGGTGGTATCATCACTTTCTGCCATGTTAGTGTCGTTTTGAAGCATCATATATTTCGCAAGCAGCTTTTCCATAGCAATATATCCACTTGCCATTTTTTCGGATTCCTGCTGTGAATAGCCGCATTGCTCCAGTGTGCCTGCCATTCCCTCTACCATCATCGGAAGGAAAGCCTCTCCCGCTTCGTTACCCTCCATATAAAATGCGGGGGCATCAAAAGTAAGCTTGGGCACATCCAGCCACAGGACTTTTCTAGACACATCGGTAGTATCCGGAAGAACCAGAACGTTAATTGGCGAAGGAATACCCCAAACCAATAGTTCTGGCAACTTCTCCTGAAAATCTTTCTTGCCTTTAATACTCTCCACCATCTCAAATTTTTCACGCAAAGGCTCTGCACCTGCTTTATTGATTGCGTCGTTATCCTTTAACATTTCATATAACTTAACCGGGCTCTCCATATAGCTTACTTCTTTCGGCACACCGTCTTTTAGCATAGCTTCAAAATCGTTGATTAGTCGACTTTGCACCTCATTGGCCATGTCACCATTCAAAGGACCAATCTCTACTGCCAATGCAGGAATTTGAGTATTGGTTAGATAGTCAGCATTGACAGCCTGATAAAAATTGTCTTCCTTGCGCACGGCAAAATAATCAATTTTTTCTTCATCGGCAGGTGCTACGCTGCCTGCTTGCACTTGCGTTTTTTGGGTTGTGGGCTGCTGGGGGTCACTCTGGGAGTACTTTGTCACATTTGCGAATCCCATCAGCGACAATACCATAAAAAAGCATAGAACAACACCAACAACACCTTTTAATACTCTTTTTTTGTCCATTTTTTACCTCCCTATAAATATAATTAATCTCTATAGAACATACTTTTTTCTAGTCACGGAACCATTCCAGAGCAGCCCTTCGTTTCTTTCCTATCGGCACTTTTCTACTGTTTAAAAACCGAAACCGGCCTGAATAATACCTTTATTCAGCCGGTTTCTACAAATTTTATCTATTTATTTATTATATCACAAAATTAGTACAAAAACAGTATAAAATAGAAAAAATATCTTGCTGCCAAGAATTATGTTTTAATACCCTTTTCTAACCGTTCTATCAGGCAATAGCCTTTGCCCTGAACTGATTTCAATGCTAACAGGGGCGTTTTTCCTCATCAAATGGGGGCAATATTGCAATATTTGTATTTTCCATTTTAGTCAAGAAAAGCAAGTTATTTATCAATTTCGACATTCTTGCTGTACCATTTTTTTCTTGGTTGGCAAACCAAGTTCATTTTATCAAATGGAGAATTTTTCTTGCATCACTAAAGCTTTTCCTCAACCACCGACATAGCCAGTGGTTTCACTACAAGAAAACGCTTTATCTAAGCATCTCTGTTTAGATAAAGCGATCCCGTTCAAATTAAAATTCTAAATTTATTTCAGCTTAAATTGTGCAATCAGTTCATCCAGCAAATTGGCTTGGCTACTCATTTCTTCACTAGCTGCTGCGCTCTGCTCTGCGGTTGCACTATTTTGTTGAATTACGTCAACCACTTGTTCAATTGCTCCGTTTATTTTTTCAATATCGTCTATCTGCTTTTCAGATAGCTGTGCTATTTCACTTACAATGGAACTGCTTTCATCTATACCTTCAACAATCTCATGCAAAGATTCGTTCGTTTGATTTGCTATTTGCACTCCCAAGGTTGTCTTTTCAATAGAATTAGATATCAAAGATGTTGTATCGCGTGCGGAATCCGAACTTTTTTTGGCTAGTACGCGCACTTCGTCCGCAACCACAGCAAAGCCTTTGCCGTGTTCCCCTGCCCGTGCTGCTTCTACAGCAGCGTTCAGTGCCAATATATTGGTTTGGAAAGCAATATCATCTATAATTTTAATGACGTTTCTTATGGATAGGCTAGCTTCATTTATTTCCTCCACAGCTTTTACCATAAGCTTCATTTTGTCCGAGCCTTTGTTGGCATTTTCTTTTATCAATCCCCCCAGCACGGCCGCTTTCTCTGCCAACTCCGCATTCAAACTGGTTTTACTGGATACATCAGAAATAGTGTCTGATAATCTTTCCGCAATTTCCGACTGTTCTGTAGTGGCTTGTGCCAAAAATTGAGCACTGTTGGCAACCTGCTTAGAGCCATTCGACACTTGGGCTGCCCCAGCATTAATTTCAGAAAACATTTTGTTCAGTTGATCAATAATTCTTTTTATGGACAGACCCATTACGTCATTGTCACTTTTTATAGTAGGCGATACCGTCAAATTCCCTTCCGAAACCGCCATAAGAATAGAAGATTGCGCACGCGTGCTTTCATTCATAGCAATAAATGATTCCGCAAGTTCACCTATTTCATCGTTATTTTGGATATTAACATTTGCATCCAGATCGCCAAGTGCAATTTTTAGGGCTATTCCTGAAAGTTCTTTGATTGGTTTACCGATAGAATGAGTGAAGTATTTGTATGAGATAATACCAAATCCTATGCTAAATGCCGCAACTATCAAAAGAATACTTAACCCAAAGCTGTTTGTTTCTGCCAAAACATCCGTAATATTTAGATCAGCACCAACAATCCCCAACATTTGATTGTTTTCATCTAGGATTGGCGCATATCCAGAGACTAATGTACCATAGCCCTCGGATACATACGCTTCGGTTGTCATTATTTGGCCTGTTTTTAGTGCTTCCAATGCCGTATCAGAAAAAACATCAATCGTTTCTTGTGTTCCTAAATCGCCGTACGATTCGTCTCCTGGCTTCAGCCCAGTAAGAATATATGTTACATTGCTGTCAAATTCTTTATTGAGTGCATATAGGTATGCAAGATCATTGTGTTGGATTGCTAGGTTAAAGTTATTCTGCAAAACATTCCAATATGGTGTTTTCTCATTTGTGTCTATACTTTCTTTCAACTGCGCGGTATCAATTGAATCTGCCATTGATACGGCAATGGCCGCCGCTTTATCAGCATGAAAACGGATGGTACTTTCTCTATTAAGATAATAGCCAAAGAAACCCACTCCTATCGAACTTATAACCACCATAATAATTGCAATCTTAGAAATTTTACCAGCTACCGACTTTCGTTTACCCTTCATTTTTCACCCTTCATTTCAAACCTATTTTGGTACCGCAATTAAATTGTATACATTTGAAATCATATCATATGGCAAATTCAAGGTCAACCAGAAGCACCCAAATACATTTTTCATATCAAAATTGTTGTGTAATGAATTCATTACTGCATTAAAGGCTATTTTTCTTTTTTACTTAAGACAATTTAATACCAAAAATATAAAAAAACCACAAAGCCTTATCTATGAAAAGATTTGCAGGGATTGAGTTGCTTACTCCCATTTGTGTCTAAAATCTATAACTTAAACAATTTTGTATAAATGATTTAGCTTGTAGTATTCCTATTATATGTATTACCCATATACTTTAGGCTATCTGATTTTTTTGCCAGAATGTTTCTAGCATCCTGAAAATCTATTTAATTAACACGAAACAAATCGACTGGCTCAATTATATACACTGTGCCATAATCCATGGTCGGTGTAACTAAAGAAAGCATATGCCCTTGGTAAACAGTGAAAACCGTTTGCTCAGTACCCAAATTAATCGTGCTGCCCAACGGAGATAAGGGTTCCTCTGTATCAAAGGTAATTCCATTGGCATTTATCTCCGTAATATTAAATCCGAACCCACCTTCGGGTGGAACTGTAATTTCTCCAAGGCTGTCAATTTTAAATTCATAGATGACTTCTTGTGGATCATAGCCTTCTTCCCATCCACTCCAAGAAGATAGCGTAATTTTCAGAGAACATCCCCATAATTCTTCTTGAGATTTTGGCGCTAATCCAGAGCATCCACCAAGTAGCACAAGCAGTATAACTACCGCCAGTATATGTTTTATTCTTTGCAAAATATCACTCCGTTTCACTTTTCAAAAATCTCAACCAAAAAGAATTTTTGTACTTATTCCCACTCGATACCAGAGCGTTTATCACATTTACTTTTCTTCATAATAAAGGGATTTTCTACAATCTATTTGTTCATATTTGCTTTTATTCATTTGAATAGCCTACGTCTGTACTCAAATGTACTCACAGTTGTTTCAGATAGTCTTGCCGTCCATAGAAAAAGCGCATGATATAAATTGTGCTTTCCTCCTCTTTTATAAAGTACACCATGACATAGTTTGAAATTACTACCCTGCGGTATCCACGTTGCTTTAGCAACTCATGCTGCATCGCTTCATAGGCGTGTGGATTATCACTTAACACATCATATTTTTCCTGTACTTCATCGGCAAATGAAACAGCCGCATCCACATTGCAAAGTTCTTCCACTATGTAGCGTAAAATAGCATCCAAATCTTTTTCCGCAGAAGCTGTAATTGCAACGTTATACGCCATATTTTTTCCTTAACTGCGAAAGCGAATTGCCAGCATCTTTCGTTTTACCTTGCACAATATCTTCTTCCGCTTCGCTCAGCTTCATAAATACTTCCTGCATAAACACAGCTTTATCATAAACATCACTGCTCATAATAACCAAGTCGCTATAGCCATTTTTAGTCACATAAACAGGCTCATTAAGTTCATGGCACAGCGCAGATAGTGCTGTTGTATTTTTCAAATCGCGTATTGGTATAATTTTAGGCATAAAACTCACACTCCTTACGTGGGATTATTGTACCACAGAAGCTTTTTTTCTTCAATGGAAAATCACCAGTGTAAGTATTCAACCGATGATTTTTTATGATTTGATGCTTTTTTCGCCATTTTGTTGCCGGAAACTATGTGTTATTATCTATATTTTCATTTTCGATCTTATCTCGCAAATCGCTTAAAGTAACTCCGCTTTTTGTGAAAAACCTCCAGCCATTGGCACTTGATGTTGCTTTCCAATCACGCTTTTCTACTAACAGCTTACGTGCTAAGGCTGTTACAGAATATTTTTCGCTCTCATATTCCACGCTGTTACTATCATCCAAAACTCTTGCAACAATACTATCGTCAAATAGAAATGCTATTTCCGTACCAGCCGGTATTCCTAATAGCTCAAAAGAACTATTTGATCGCCTCGGTTTGGTATCAGCAATTTCTTCTTCTCTCGCTTCTTCCATAGTAGGTTCGTATATTTTAAGACTATCTCGGTCATTGCGTAGCACTGCTATATCTACAAATATGCCATATGCTGTTTCGGGAGAAATCCGAAAAAACTCACGCTCACGTATTTTACCATTACCTAGTTCTTCTCGTGCATGTAATGAGTTATCCACTCTGTCAATGAGACTATGAATGCGTTTCTCAACTTCAAGCGGATTTTCAACTTCATAAGTTGCATAACACCTATAAGAAAGAGGTATATTTGCAGGTGAGTTTAATTCTTGTAACCTTTTTTCCACATCATTCCGTTCTGTCATGCCTATCTTCACCCATCCATCCAGACACGGGTTTGTCAATATGTATACTATACCTTTTGCCATTATTTCCATTATGTAGCATATACCCCTCTATATAATGTTATGCACTAGACCAATGAAACATATATAGTCTCATCTGCTTCACCAAGCAACCCATGATAAAGTCTCTTTGGTTCTATATTTCAAAGTTTGTCTTGGTTTCAACAATTCAAGTCAAATGTCAAAACTAAAAAACTCCGGAAACCCGCTTGTTTAGAGAGCTTCCGGAGTTTTGTTACTTACTCCCACTCGATCGTTGCCGGCGGCTTGCTGGTAATGTCGTAAACAATCCTGTTGATATGCCCCACTTCATTGATAATGCGGTTCGAAACTTTCTCCAGCACATCATAAGGTATGCGTGCCCAGTCCGCCGTCATCGCATCCACACTGGTAACCCCACGCAGTGCCACCGTGTAATCATAGGTACGCTCGTCCCCCATTACACCCACACTTCTCATATCGGTCAACACAGCAAAATACTGCCAAATTTGTTCCTCCAGCCCCGCTTTGGCAATTTCATCGCGAAAAATATAGTCTACGTCACGCAATAAGTCCAGCTTAGGCTTGGTAATCTCCCCAATTACCCGAATTGCCAGCCCAGGGCCTGGGAAAGGCTGCCTCCATACCATGTGATGCGGCAGGCCAATCTCTTCACCCAATGTACGCACCTCATCTTTAAACAACTCTCGCAATGGTTCAATAATCTCATCAAAATCTACATGGTCTGGTAGCCCACCTACATTGTGGTGGCTTTTTATCAGTGCAGCATCACCCACACCACTTTCTACAACATCTGGATAAATGGTGCCCTGTGCCAAAAAGCTTACTTTACCAATTTTTTTCGCTTCATCCTCAAACACACGAATAAATTCTTCACCAATTATTTTACGCTTCTGTTCTGGTTCGCTTACTCCTGCCAGTTTTTCCAAAAAGCGTTTCTCTGCCTTCACATGCACCAAATTAATCTTAAATTGTTCACGAAACACTCTATCTACTTCTTCCGATTCATGCTTGCGCATCATTCCCGTATCCACATAAACGCAGGTAAGGTTTGTGCCAATTGCTTTATTCAGCAACACTGCGCATACAGAGCTATCCACACCGCCAGAAAGTGCCAGCAGCACCTTTTTGTCCCCCACTTGTTTGCGAATATTTTCAATGGATTGCTTGGCATAGCTGGCCATTGTCCAGTCCCCTTTTGCACCGCACACATCAAACAAAAAATGTTCCAATATGCTTTGCCCTTTTTCCGTATGCTGCACTTCCGGGTGAAACTGCACACCATAAATTTTCTTTTCATCATTGGCAAAAGCTGCTACAGGGCAGGTTTCCGTGGTTGCGGTCACTTCAAAGCCCACAGGCGCTTTGTCTATATAATCCATATGGCTCATCCAACATACAGATTCTTTTTCTAAATCCTGAAACAGCACATTCTTCGTTTGATAAATGATGTCTGTTTTGCCATATTGGCCAGAAGGCGCTTTTACCACATTGCCTTCCAGCAGAAGGCTAATCATTTGGCTGCCATAGCAAATGCCCAAAACAGGAATACCTAGCTCCAGCATCTCTGCGCTACACTTGGGCGCCTTGTCATCATATACACTATTTGGACCACCCGTAAATATAATTCCTATTGGCTTTTTGGCCTTTATTACTTCTATATCTGTATTATAAGGCAACAACTCCGCGTACACATGCGCATCTCTCACGCGCCGTGCTATCAGCTGGTTATATTGTCCCCCAAAGTCGAGTACGATCACAGTCTCCCTCATCGTTCCATTTCCTCCAATAGTTGTTTTTTCATTTCTGCAATACTTGTATTATGGCGTTTGGCCAATCGTTCTAGGTCTTCGTGCATCATTCGTGTAGAGCCACCCGCCCGTACC